>JAHEBX010000105.1 GCA_024642045.1 Pseudorhodobacter sp.
TTAACACATTCTTAACCTTTGGGATCAACTCATCCTGCAATTTTTGGAAAAAAGCCGCAAAATTTGGGTGTTAGAGGTCGCATTGTTTATTTATTGGAAATAGTTCGTCGCGAAATTCAGAGTGAATGAAAAAATCGCCCGCGATCTCTCGCGGGCGGATTTCAGAACGAATCATGCTCTCAGGAAAACGGTTCTAGCCTCACATCATGTCGCGCACATCGGTCAGATGACCGGTGATTGCGGCTGCGGCCGCCATCGCAGGCGAGAGCAGATGCGTGCGACCGCCGCGGCCCTGACGGCCTTCAAAGTTGCGGTTCGACGTCGCCGCACAGCGTTCGCCCGGTGCCAATTGGTCTGGGTTCATCGCAAGGCACATCGAGCAGCCCGCCAGACGCCATTCAAAACCAGCGTCGATAAAGATTTGCGCCAGACCCTCTTCTTCGGCCTGCGCGCGCACGAGACCCGAGCCGGGAACCACCATCGCACGGATGCCGTCTTTCTTCTTCTTGCCTTTCAGAATCGCGGCCGCAGCGCGCAGATCTTCGATCCGCCCATTGGTGCACGACCCGATAAACACCGTATCAATCGCAATCTCTGACAGCTTTTGTCCGGGCTTCAGTCCCATATAGTCCAAAGCGCGCTGCACGGCCTCGACCTTGCCACCGGTAAAATCGGCGGGGTTCGGCACCACGGCGGTGATTGGCAGCACGTCTTCGGGCGAGGTGCCCCAAGTGACCAGCGGGGCAATTTCTTCGCCTTTGATCGTCACGATCTTGTCAAAATGCGCGCCCTCGTCGGTGAACAGGGTTTTCCAATAGGTCAGCGCAGCCTCCCAAGCGGCGCCTTTGGGCGCGTGCGGGCGGCCCATGCAATAGGCAAAGGTTTTTTCATCCGGCGCGATCAGGCCCGCACGCGCGCCGCCTTCAATCGCCATGTTGCAGACGGTCATGCGGCCTTCCATCGACAACTCACGGATTGCTTGACCGCAATATTCGATGACATAGCCGGTGCCGCCAGCCGTTCCGGTCTCGCCGATCACCGCCATGGTGATGTCTTTGGCCGTCACGCCCGGGCGCAGGGATCCGGTGATTTCCACCTTCATATTCTTGCCCTTGCGCTGGATCAGCGTCTGGGTGGCCAGAACATGCTCCACTTCCGACGTGCCGATGCCATGCGCCAGCGCGCCAAAAGCGCCATGCGTGGCGGTGTGGCTGTCGCCGCAAACCACGGTCATGCCGGGCAGGGTCCAGCCTTGCTCGGGGCCGACGATATGCACGATACCTTGGCGCACGTCAGAGACGGGGTAGTAATTGATGCCGAAATCCTTGGCGTTCTTGTCCAGAGCCTCGACCTGAATGCGGCTGTCTTCGGTCATGGTCGCCGCATTGGCGCGGTCCAGCGTGGTGGGCACGTTGTGATCGGGCACAGCAATGGTTTTTTCCGGCGCGCGGACCAGGCGGTTGGTCATTCGCAGACCTTCAAAGGCTTGCGGGCTGGTGACTTCATGCACCAGATGGCGATCGATATAGATCAGACAGGTGCCGTCTGCGGCTTGGTCAACCAGATGGTCATCCCAGATTTTGTCGTAAAGCGTGCGAGCGGTCATGGCTCTTCCTTACTTTAGGAGTGCGGGCGTGATGTGGGGCGGGGCAAAGAGCTGCAAATTCGCATAGACATGCGCGCAGGATCAGGCGCGCGCGCGGACCGTGAAGCTGGCACCGTAAAAGCGCCAAGGCAGCCGATCGTGGTCTGTGATGTTTAAAAACATGCTCATGGGCCGCGTGATACGCCTAATTTACAGGGCAGGCAAGAACTGAGGCACAGCGGCAGCGTTCAAAATAGTGACCACAAGTTTCAGTAACCGCGGCTCTATTCGCAATCGCTCACCCGCTTTCACACCCTGCGACGGCGGGCAAACACACCAAAGCCCGCCAGCGCCAGTGCCATCATAGCCAGCGATCCGCGGAGCGGCGCGGGCGCAAGCGGCCCATTCAGGCGCAGATCATCCAAAAAGAAGGACCTTTCGAACCCAAGGCCGCCCGGATTGTTCGGATCCGGGAGGAAGGCTTTGAAGTACGCCTCTTCAATGTTTGCCCAGTCAAGCGTGATAGCGACAGGGTCGATGCTGAAACCCGTCAAAATCCTCGAGAAATTCTAAACGCCGCCAAGGAATCCTTCGGTCAAAACGTTGATTCCTTCGCCCCAGGGATCGGTTATGTTGAAACCATTCAAGGTGAAAGGTGTGGCAGAGGAAACAGATGCTGTGCGGTCCTCCAGGCTTGCGATTGCATAGATACCGCTGGTCACGCCTTTGATCTTTACCGATGGATCCATCGGGTTCGCGCTCGCAATGACGGTGAAGTTGGACCAGCTTGGTCCACCATATTCTACAAAAGGGGGTCAGGGCGCCGATATCCTCAAAGTTCAACGTCGCTGCGGTTTCTGTGCTAAGCAACAGACGGGCGATCACAACAAATGCGAGTAAGATTTGCTTGCTCAACCGCCTCCCTTTCAGAAAAGGCAAATTTGCGCATGATCTCAAAACGGACCTGTCGATCTGAGCGCAGGCTATGAGCATTTCATGGGCGCTTTAGCCGAAATCATTGCGCCATTTTGGATTTTGGCGGCGTGCCGCAAAACCAGTGGGTTTTGCTCTTCCAACGGCAGGGCAAAGTTTTGCTGATCTAGGTGAAATTCAAATAGGTCTTTTGCCGGAACAGACCCTGCTCAACCTCGCGTTCGCGCCGCTCGAGGTCGTAGAGGCTCACTGCGGCATTCAGATAGGCGATCTCAGCTTCGCGGCGCGTTTCGCGGCGTGGCAGAAGAAATTGGAACAGGCGCATCGTGATACTCCTTTATTCCTCCCTGACGCCTATATGCTGCGCCGCAGCAATTTTTACCAGAGGTCCAGACGGTTGGCAGGTTTGCACGCGTTGCATGGCCCTCAGCGGGGTTTGCTTTCTCAAAGCAAGGGTGCAAAGCTGGCTGCAAGGGTAGGAGCGCTATGGAAACCATTGATCCGGAAATTGTAACCTCTGCTCAGGGGTTGATGGCTGAAATTATCGCTTATGCGCAGTCGATGTTGCAGCCGTCGCGCTTCCTACAAGTGGCCGCGCTGTTTGTGATGTTTTTTCTCGCTTGGGTGATGGCTGCCTTATTGGCGCCGCGCTTTGATGCCTGGATCAGGTCGCAAGAGGGGATGCCAAAGGGGCGGCTGCGGTTTTTCGCTCTGCTGCGCAACCGTTTGCGCGGGATCATCTTTGTGGCACTCGCCTGGGCGTCGGTCGGGGCGGTGCAGCTTTATACGCCCTTTCCGTCGCGACGATATCTGCTGGTGCTTTGGGCAACAATCGCAACGGCTTGGGTGCTGATCGGGCTGGTTAGCCGGCTCATCCGCAACCCTTTGATGCGACGACTGGTGCGCTGGTCGGGCTGGATCTATGTGACGTTGCTGTATTTGGGGTTTTTGAACTCGGCCAGCGCGTTTCTGGACACGCTCAGCCTTAGTTTCGGTGATTTCCGCATCTCGGCGTTGGGGGTTTTGAAGGCGGTGATTGTCACCGGGGCGCTGTTCACGGGCGCGCGCCTGATCACGCAAGGCGTGGCCCGCCGCGTGGCCCAAAACCGTGATATCGCCCCGTCGTTCGGCGTTTTGGCGATCAAGATTTTACAGGTCGTGCTCTATGGCTCGGCGTTTTTCCTTGGCTTGAAGGCAGTCGGGTTCGATCTGACCGGGCTTGCGGTTTTATCAGGTGCCATCGGTGTGGGGCTTGGATTTGGCCTGCAAAAGGTGGTGTCAAACCTTGTCTCGGGGGTGATCATCCTGTTGGACAAGTCAATCAAGCCGGGCGATGTGATCAGTCTTGGCGATACCTTTGGCTGGATCGAAAGCCTTGGCGCGCGCTATGTTTCCGTCGTTACCCGAGATGGGCGCGAGTATTTGATACCGAACGAAGATCTGATCACCGGACAGGTGGTCAACTGGTCACATTCAAATGAATTCGTCCGCATTGATCTGGATTTTGGCACCTCATATCACGACGACCCGCACAAGGTGCGCCGTGTCGCGATCGCGGCGGCACTAAGCGTTGATCGGGTGCTGAAGACCCGCGACGCGGTTTGCCACATAACCAGCTTTGGCGACAGTTCAGTCAACTATGTGCTGCGCTTCTGGATTCTCGACCCGCGTGAAGGGTTGACCAATGTTCGGGGCACGGTGTTTCTTGCGCTTTGGGACGCCTTCCACGCCGAGGGCATCTCAATTCCCTTCCCGCAACGCGAAGTGCGAATCCTGGGTGAAACATCGCCACGAGGTGTCGTGGAATGATCACCCTCTACGGCACGGGGCCGATGTTCGGGCTGCCCCACGCCAGCCCCTTTGCGATCAAGACCGAGGTGCTGCTAAAACTTTCGGGCCTGCCTTACACCGTCGTGCGCGCCGATATCCGCAAGGCGCCGCGGGGCAAGATGCCTTGGATCGACGATGGCGGCGAGATCATTCCCGACAGTCGGCTGATCAAGCGCCACCTTGAGGTGCGCCACGGTATCGATTTTTCGGGCGATTACAGCCCCCGCGCTCTGGGGTATGGCTTGGCGATCGAGCGGATGTTGGAGGATCACTTGTATTTCTTTAACATTGAGAACCGCTGGCTGGACTCAGATAACTTTGCCGCCGGGCCGGCACAGTTCTTTGAGCGGATGCCCGCACTGCTGCGACCGCTGATCATCGGCATGGTTCTGCGCAAAGTCCGGCGGCAGGTGGAACTGCAGGGCACCGGGCGACTGAAGCCTGACGAAAAGCTGGCTTTGGTCCGCCGCGCCATCGACGCTTTGGAGGCGGTGGTTTCGGGTCAGCACTATATGCTGGGGGGGCGGGTTTGCGGGGTGGATGCAACGGCATATGCCTTTCTGGCGTCAATCGCGGCGCCGCAGTTTCGCTCGGACTACGCAGACTATCTGCGCCAAAAGCCCGAACTGGTGAGCTATATAGCGCGAATGCAGGCCGAATTTTTTCCCGATCTGCCTGCCCCCTAGCCCCAGACGCACCGCTTTGGCCTTGCAACGCGGTTGCTTGCCGCGTATGCGACCGCCTTGCTTGCCACACCCCTGCAGCCATTGAGATTGGCGCTCTGCGGTGTTAGTTTACAGGCAGAGCCCAACGCCGGGGCTGCATCGGCGCGCTATTTGGAGGACTTGGTCCTGTCGCATTCTGACCCTACCACCGGTCTTCCGGTTGGCCCGCGCGGTGACCGCGCAGGTGCCGTTGAGGACTATACTTCCGAAGATTTGCTGGCCGCTGTGCTTGCCTCGGTCGAGGACGACAAGGCCGAAGAGGTCGTACAGATCGACCTGCGCGGACGTTCCGATGTGGCCGATTACATGGTCATCTGTTCGGGCCGCTCGTCGCGTCAGGTTGCCGCGATTTCCGAAAAGCTGGCGGACCGGATCAAGGAAAAGTTCCGCTTTACCCCCAAGATGGAGGGGAAAGAGACGGGCGACTGGGTGCTGATCGACGCAGGCGATGTGGTGGTGCATGTGTTCCGCCCCGAAGTGCGCGAGTTCTATCAGCTTGAAAAGATGTGGCTTCCAGGAAGCGCGCATCGCGGGGCCTGACGCTTGCGCCTGCATGTCTGCGCCGTAGGCCGCCTGCGCGCAGGGCCCGAGCGTGACCTGACCGATGATTACTATACCCGCTTTGACCGCACAGGGCGGCCCTTGGGGCTTGGCCCAGTGGTCGAGATCGAGGTCGAGGATAAGAAAAACCTTGGCATGAGCGCCGAGGCGGTTTTGCTGGATCGCGCGATCCCCAATGGTGCGCTGATCGCCACGCTGGACGAACGCGGTCGGGTGATGAGCAGCCCCGAATTCGCCGAGCAGTTGGCCCGCTGGCGTGATGGGGGACGGCAGGACGTTGCCTTTGTCATCGGTGGTGCCGATGGCATTGATCCCGCGTTGCGCGCGCGCGCCGATTTCAGCCTGAGCTTTGGCAAAATGGTCTGGCCACACATGCTGGTGCGGGTGATGCTGGCCGAACAGATTTACCGCGCCGCAACGATTCTGGGCGGCGGGCCGTATCACCGCAGCTGAGCCGGAGCACGCATGAGCCTTGACGATCTGATCACCCATTACGGCCTGATCGCGCTGTTCGTGGGCTGTTTTTTCGAGGGCGAGACGGTTGCGATTGCGGGCGGAGTGATGGCTCATCGGCATCTTTTGGTGCTCTGGCAAGTGGTCGTGGTGGTGGTGGGTGCAGCGTTTCTTGCCGATATGACAGCCTTTGTGGTGGGGCGTCGCTTTAGCGACAGTGCGTTGGTGCGCAAGGTTCTGGCACGGCCCGCTGTGGCGCGCGTGATGACGCAGGTCGAGGCGCATCCGCGCAAATTGGCCAGTCTGTTCCGCTTTATTCCCGGAATGCGGATATTGGGGCCGATAGCTCTTGCGCAGTCGCCCTTGCCCGCAAAGGTCTTTGCCCTGCATGCCGCTGTTTCCGCAATGATTTGGGGGATCATTTCGACCGTGGTCGGTCATGCGGTGGCCGAGGTGCTGGTGCGGGTTGTGGGCGAGGAAAAACACAAGATCCTGCCGATTGCCGCCGCAATACTACTGGTGGGCATAGTCGCACATCTGGTCTGGCGGCGCTATGGCAAGCGGGGTCGGCATGGCGGCTAACTGCTTTCGCACGGCACAGGCCGTCAGCGACCTTGTGCATCATGTGAAGCCCTTACTTGCAAGAGATCTGGTGGTTGTAGCTGCGGCTTCAGGCCTGACACTGTCGCAAGCAGGCACCGCATTTCGAACCCTGCGCGATGATAACTTTCGATTTCAGCGGGCAGGGACCCTGGCTCTGAAAGGTGGGCTCGAGTTGATTGTGAGCGGTCAGGGCGAAGGGTTTGAACTGGCCGTAGTAATCTTGCTCACGGATGCTTTGCAGCGGCGCGCGCCCTCGGGACGGTTGGCTGCGGTTTGGGCCGAGGCGGGCCAGCGGCTGCGCGACTGGCCTGCAACTTTGCGGGCGGCGGTGGCAAATGCGCTGCTGCGGGCGTCAGATCTGCTTTTGATCCAGCTGGAAGTGCTGCCAACGCAGGCGGATCGCCTAACGCGAGCCACTGCAGGCGTGGCCGATCCTTTGTTGCGGGTTGCACGCGCAATTCACCGCCACACTTTGGAGGAAATTGCGCAAGCCGACCGCGGTATGGATGCTGACAACCACTATATGGCCTTGATCGAAACCCTAGCACGGCGCGAAGGCATCTTTCCGATAGACGGGATGTCGCCGTTTCTGGTGGTCAATCTGACCTCGTTGCAGACACATTCCGACGCTTTTGCCGGCTGCACGGCGCTGTTGCTGTTGAACAATCTGGCGGGCGATGGCGTCCATTGGCAAAATTATGGGGCGGTTTATTGCGCCTTAAAGCCGTCGCAGCGCGATGCGCTCTTGGCGGGTTTTCGTTATGTTTATGAAACCTCCGCCAGTTTTGCGCCCGACATCGCTGGCCGTTTAGGTGGAGGGGCGACTATCCCCGTGGTTGACGATCTTTGACCCGCGCAGACGTTGCTCTACGAGCCTTGCGGCGGTAGAAGGGCTGCACGCTTTTGAAAGGTACTCTCATGTCAGCCAAGCCCGTGGTTCTGTGCATTCTTGACGGTTGGGGGATCAATGCCGATCCTAAATCAAGCGCGCCTGCACTGGCCAATGTGCCGAATTTCAACCGGATTTGGGCACATTGCCCGCATTCCACCCTCACCACATTTGGCCCAGATGTTGGTTTGCCGACGGGCCAGATGGGCAATTCCGAGGTGGGGCACACCAACATCGGCGCGGGCCGGGTGGTGGCGATGGATCTGGGCGCGATTGACCTGGCGATCGAGGACGGCAGCTTTGCCAAGAACGAGAGCCTGCTGGAATTTGTCGCCAAGATGAAGGCAAGTGGCGGCGTCGCGCATCTGATGGGTGTGGTCTCGGATGGCGGCGTGCATGGGCATCTGAGCCATGTGATCGCAGCGGTGAGGGCAATCACGGCGCATGGCGTGCCGGTGGCTGTACATGCGATCACTGACGGGCGCGATGTAGCGCCAAGTTCGGCAGCGGAGTTTATCGACATGCTGATGGTGCAGTTGCCTGCGGGTGCAAAGGTTGCAACAGTGATTGGTCGTTATTGGGCGATGGACCGCGACAATCGTTGGGAGCGGGTGAGCCGCGCCTATGAGGCGATGGTACATGCCAAAGGCGCGGCGGCGGATACGCCACAGGCAGCGGTCGCAGCCAGCTATGCCAAGGGCGAGACAGATGAATTTCTAGCGCCTACCGTGGTCGGCACTTATGCGGGGGCAAAGGATGGCGACGGGTTTTTCTGTCTGAATTTTCGCTCGGACCGTGCGCGTGAGATCCTTGCGGCGCTTGCGGACCCGAAGTTTGACAGCTTTGATACAGGCAAGCGCCCCGCGTGGGCTGCGCTTTTAGGCATGGTAGAGTATTCCGCCCAGCATAACAGCTATATGCAAACCGCCTATCCAAAGCGCAGCATTTCCAACACCTTGGGCGAATGGGTGGCCAAGAAGGGTTTGTCGCAGTTCCGTCTGGCTGAAACCGAGAAATACCCTCATGTGACGTTTTTCCTCAACGGTGGCCGAGAAGTGCCGTTCGAGCGCGAAGATCGGGCGATGCCAAAATCGCCAAAGGTTGCGACCTATGATTTACAGCCCGAGATGTCTTCGGTCGAGGTATCGGACCACCTCGTTGCCGCTATTGAACATGGCTATGATCTGATCGTGGTGAACTTTGCCAACCCCGATATGGTCGGCCATACAGGCAGCCTGCCTGCGGCGATCAAAGCGTGCGAGGCGGTGGACATGGGCCTTGGTCGTGCCCTGAAGGCGCTTGAGGCCAAAGGCGGGGCGATGATCGTCACGGCCGATCACGGCAACTGCGAGACGATGGTCGATCCTGTGACAGGCGGGCCGCATACCTCGCACACGACCAACCCCGTGCCGGTGGTGCTGGTCGGTGGGCCCGCGGGCGCCAAGCTGCGTGATGGCGGGCGGCTGGCGGACCTTGCTCCGACACTTCTGGCGCTGATGGGTTTGCCGCAACCTGACGAGATGACGGGTCGGAGTCTGATGCTGGCATGATCCGCGCGGCTGCTCTTGCCTTGATGCTGACCGCGCAAGCGGCGATGGGGGGCGTGGCGGAAGATGCCGCGCAGGCCTCGGCGGATTTGCAGCAGGCGGTGTCCGATCTGCAAGAGGCGTCCGCCTCCAAGGATCGTGTCGCGGCGCTCACCCGCACGATCAAGGCCTATGAGTCGGGGCTCGCCGCGTTGCGTCAGGCTCTGCGTCAGGCCGAGTTGCGCCAAGACCAACTGACGCTGCAATTCCAATCCAAACGCGACCGCATTGCGCAACTTTTAGGGGTGCTTGCGCGCATTGACGCCGACCCTAGCCCTTTGCTGCTGCTGCATCCGAACGGCCCCTTGGGCACGGTCCGCTCTGGCATGATGCTGGCCGATGTCACGCCCGCGCTGCAATCGGAGGTGGCTGTGCTCAAGGTCCAGCTGGAAGAGTTGGCTCAGATCCGGGCGCTGCAAAAGTCGGCAGGCGAGACGCTGACCAAAGGGCTTGGCGCGGCGCAAATCGCGCGCTCGGAGCTGTCGCAAGCAATCTCGGACCGCACCCAATTGCCCAAACGCTTTACCGAAGACCCCGAGGTGCTGCGAGGGCTGCTGGAAAGTGCCGACACGTTGGAATCCTTCGCAGCAGGTCTTGCGCTGGACGATTCTGGCACGAGCCATTTCGCCGATGCCCAAGGCACGCTCGATCTGCCGGTGCTGGGTCGGCTGCTGTTGCGTCCGAATGAAACTGACGCGCGCGGGGTCACGCGACCTGGCATGACCCTGGCCACCCGTGCTGCAGCCCTGGTCACCAGCCCCTGGCCGGCGACGATCCGATATCGCGGCCCGCTGCTCGACTACGGAAATGTGATGATCATTGAACCCGGAGACGGCTATCTTCTGATATTGGCGGGTTTGGATCAGGTTTACGGCGAAGTCGGCGAAGTGGTTGCCAAAGGCGCTGCATTGGGCTTGATGGGGGGAACAGAAGCGGCAAGTGCCGATCTTTTGGCCCCCGCGAAAGAAGAGACTGGCGGTCGTGAGACGGAAACGCTTTACTTGGAATTGAGGCAAGGTGCTGCGCCTGTGGACCCGATGGAGTGGTTCGCGGCAACGGCCAAGGCAAAGGAATAGGACGACAGATGAAGAAAATGATAGTTGCGGCCCTCTGCGGCACCTTGGCGGGCGCCGTGTTGACCACGCAGGTCGCCGGTCCGCTGATCGCGCAGGACGCTACAAAGAACGCAAATGTCTACGAGCAGCTGGATCTGTTCGGCGACGTGTTCCAGCGTATTCGCGCGCAATATGTCGAGGAGGTCGACAGCAAAAAGCTGGTCGAGGCTGCGATCAACGGCATGCTCACCTCGCTTGACCCGCATTCCAGCTATATGGATGCCAAAGCCTTTGCCGACATGACCACCCAGACCCGCGGCGAGTTTGGCGGGCTTGGAATCGAAGTGACGATGCAGGATGGCTATATCAAGGTCGTCTCACCGATGGATGGCACCCCGGCAGATGCTGCTGGTATCAAATCAGGCGATTTCATCACCGCCGTGGATGGCGAGAATGTGCAAGGTCTGACGCTCGATCAGGCCGTCGACAAGATGCGCGGCCCGATCGGCTCGGAAATCGTCATCACCGTGGTGCGTGAAGGCGTCAAGGACCCCTTCGATGTTTCGATCATCCGCGACACCATCAAGCTGGTTGCGGTAAAAAGCCGTCTGGTTGGCAGCACCGGCGTGTTGCGGATCACCACCTTTAACGACCAGACTTATCCGGGCGTCGAATCCGGGATCAAAAAGCTTGTCGAAGAGGCCGGCGGTATGGACAAGATCAGTGGCTTTGTCATTGATTTGCGCAACAACCCCGGTGGCCTGTTGAAACAGGCGATCCTGACGGCAGATGCCTTCCTGAACGAGGGCGAGATCGTCTCGACCCGTGGCCGCAACCAGCAAGACAGCTCGCGCGAAAACGCGACGCCAGGCGATCTGGCAATGGGCAAGCCGATTGTCGTGCTGATCAACGGGGGGTCGGCCTCGGCTTCCGAGATTGTCACCGGTGCCTTGCAGGATCATCGCCGCGCGATTGTGGTTGGCACCAAGAGCTTTGGCAAAGGCTCGGTGCAGACCTTGCTGCCGCTGAAGGGTGAAGGCGCGATGCGCCTGACCACCGCGCGCTATTACACGCCATCGGGTCGCTCGATTCAGTCGCTGGGCGTGATGCCGGATATCGTGGTGAACCAGCCCGTCGTGGACCCGAACGCGCAGGGAACCGAGGCCGCTGCGGCCGACAAAGAGGCCAAGCAGCGCACCGAAGCATCCTTGCGCGGCGCGATCAGCAATGACTCGATGACCGAGGACGAGAAAAAGCAGCTGGAAGAAGACCGCGCGCGCACCGAAGAAGCCGCCAAGCTGCGTGACGAGGACTATCAGCTTGCCTATGCCATCGACATCCTGCGCGGGCTGTCGGCGGTTGCTCCGAAACAGTAAAGAAAGGGGGCCGCGCTGCATCAGGCGCGGCCCATCTCAGATGTCCCAAGCCGCCAAACTCCCATATCGCCCTTGCGTTGGTGTCATGTTGATCGACGCCGAAGGCCGCATTTTTGCAGGGCAGCGGTTGGATAGCACTGTGGCCGCTTGGCAGATG
>JAHEBX010000247.1 GCA_024642045.1 Pseudorhodobacter sp.
CGATGATGTGTTGATCGCGGATATGATCACGCTGGCGAAAAAGACCGGAGATGTGACGCGGGTGCCGATCAATTTGCCGGCGATGAGCTTTGAGCAGGCAAGTTTCTGGACTGCGCATTTTGGCGGTGTCTATGTGTTTCGCGACACCAAAGTGCCGGCCATCATCTCGACCTTGACGCGCGAGAGCCTTGGCGCGCTGCCGATCAAGCCCTTGATGGATTGCAGCCAGCGCAATGCGATTGCGGAATGGTTGGGGGCCAACGCCTTGGTCGAGCCGATTGTGCAGGTGCGGGGCATGGATGCGGCGGCGGTGCTGCGCCAAAAGATGGACTTTGTGCTGGTCGATGCCGCCGATACGCTGGGGCTGGATGTGGGCGATGCGCGCCGGACCGAGTTGCGCAAGATTGCCGTGCAGCTTGGCGCGCGATTGCCCGAAGAGTTTCAGGGCTTGGCGCAGCTTTTGCGCTGGGTCGAGGGCGCGGGCCCTTGGCCAAGGATCACCTCGGAGCATCGGTCGTATTTCTATACGCTGCGCGCCTCGGCTGGTCCTTTGCGCGATCTGGTGAATATGCTGCTGTCCCAGCTTGCGCCGATGGACGTGCGGCAGATGTTCATCGTGCACAAAGAGCTGTTTTATGCACAATACGCCACTTGGTCGGATAAAAAGCGTCAGTATGTGGCGGATTTCCTTGAACGCGAATATAAGGTTGATGCGCAGGGCGCGCGCGAGGCCTTGTTCGGTCCCGAGCCGTCGATGGACGCGCGGCATCAAGTGCCCCATCCCTCGCGGGATCTGGGGTCGGTGGTGGGGCCTTGGGGCGCGGTGAAACGGGGGCTGACATGATTGGGATTATCCGGCTGGCGGTCTTTGGCTTTATTGCGCTGACCATCGTCTATTTTCTGGTTGCGATCTATTCGCGGTCGGTCCGGCGGGAAAAGCTGGAAAAGAAATACGACGCAGGGGGTATCGCGGGCGAGCGCCATGACTATATCGAGGCGGGCATGCAAGCCTATGAGCATGGGCTCAAGCGCAGGCTCTTGTGGCTTGTCTATATCATTCCGACGGTGGTGATCATTGTGACCGTCTATTTCGTGAACTATCAGTAAGGGGCCTAGGCCATGAATAAACTCAAATGGGTCCTGCGCATATCGGTGCTGCTGATCGTCGGGTTGTTCTTGCACTATACGTTGCCGCACCACGACATTGTGCGGATCACCAACACCTATAACCGGCTGACCACTGTCGGGGCCGAGAATTCCTGGGCCTATGCCTCGCCCGATACCGGCACTGCCGAGAGCGCGACGACCCGTGACATCCGCTTTATCGAAGCGGCTTTTCCTGATGGATCGGTGATCGTTTACCGCAATGAGGATACCGGTTGGGTCTGGCCGCCCTATTTCAAATACGACAGCTCTAACCTGCAGGCCGAGGCGGGAAATTTGAAGTCTTTGGCGGCGACTCCGACTTGGGTTTCGGTGACGTATTACGGCTGGCGGTTCCCGTTTCTGTCGATCTATCCGAATGCGGTGAACGTCAAGGAAGTGGCCGGGCCGGATGTGCGGATCATTCCCTATGTGCCGATTGTTGTCCTGCTCGCGCTGCTGTTCATCTATATCATGCTGCGGCGGATGTGGGCGCAGTTTGTCGAGCGCACGGTAGAGCCTGCGATGGCCGAGGTGGAAGAGACCTGGGATGATGTGGGTGAGCAAGCTGATGCGGTCGCAGGCAAGGCGAGAGGCTTTTTTGGCCGCATCTCCGACTGGTTCGGGACATGGCGCGCCAAGAAAAAGTAGCCTCCGGCTGACATTGAAACCGCGCGCAGAGGTATCTGCGCGCGGATTGTTTTTGGGCTAGCGGCGCAGGGTGCCGCCGGTGGCCTTGCTGACTTTTTCGATGATCTTGGCCGAGACGGCTTCGATATCGGCATCGGTCAGGGTTTTCTCGGTCGGTTGCAGGCGCACGGTCAGGGCGATGGATTTCTTGCCAGCGCCCATCTGCGCCTCTGCCTTCTCGCCGGTGAACTGGTCAAAGATGCGCACGGATTCGATCAGGGTCTTGTCGGCCCCGATGGCTGCGTTGACGGCGGTCAGCGCCTCGACTCCCGCCTCGACGACGAAGGCAAAGTCACGGTCCACCGCTTGCAAGTCCGACAGCGTCAGCGCCGGTTTGGTCGGGGTTTTCACCTTGGGAAAGGGAATATTGGCGACCAGCACGGTGAAGGCGACAGCAGGGCCCTTGATATCCAGCGCGGCAAGGATTTTCGGATGCACTTCGCCAAAGGCCGCCATTGTGTTGGGGCCAAGGCCCACCACGCCCGAGCGGCCGGGGTGCCACCAGCTGGCGACCTTGCGGTTGATCTGCACGCGGGCAGGCGCACCCAGTGCCGCGAGCACCGTCTCGACATCGGCTTTGGCGTCATAGACGTCATTCATCCGGCGCGATCCAAAGGTGTCGCGCGCGGCGTTGGCGCCGATCAGCAGGCCGGTGGCGTGCAGGTTCTGTTCGCCCGGCTCACCGCCCTGGAAGGCGGGACCAACCTCGAACAGCGCCATATCCATAAAGCCGCGGGCTTGGTTGCGGGCGGCCGCGCGCAGCAGGCCCGGCAACAGGTCTGGCCGCATATGGGTCATCTCGGACGAGATCGGGTTATCGACACGCAGCGCGTCGGTGCCGCCGCCAAACAGCGCCGCCGCAGTCTGGTCGATAAAGCTGTAGGTGACGCATTCATTATAACCCAAGGCCGCGATGGTGCGCCGCGCGGTGCGCTCGCGGACCTGCAGCGGCGTGAGAATGGGGCGCGGCACACCCGCCACGGCGCGGCTCATCGGCTTGCCCACCAGCTTGGTGAGCGAGGCGACGCGGGCAACCTCTTCGACCAGATCAGCCTCGCCCAGCACGTCGGGGCGCCACGAGGGCGGGGTCGCCATATCGCCGTTCAGCGTGAAGCCCAGCGCCGTGAGTGTTGCGCGCTGCTCGGCCTCGGGGATGTCCATGCCGACAAGGCTGATGACGCGCGCGGGCTTGAGCTGATAGGTGCGTGCCGTATCAACGGGCGCACCGTCTTGAGCGATGTCCGAGGCCTCGCCGCCGCAAAGATCAAGGATCATCTGCGCCGCCAGATCAAGACCCGGCAAGGTA
>JAHEBX010000248.1 GCA_024642045.1 Pseudorhodobacter sp.
CGGGCACTGGGTTTTGGCGGATTTCGAGTGGTCAACATTTTTGCCTATCGCGCCACGGATCCGCAAGTGATGCGGGCACAGGCTGATCCTGTCGGGCCTGAAAATGATGCAGCGCTTGTCGAGGCGGCGCGTTGGGGCGACAGGATCATCTGTGCCTGGGGGCGTCACGGGGCGCATAGGGAGCGTGGCCCGCAGGTCGAAGATTTGTTGCGCGCCATGGGGCAGCCGTTATTTCATCTGGGGCTGACCCAGACCGGCGCACCAAAACATCCGCTGTATATCAGCTATGACGTTCAACCGCAGACATGGGCCTAGGCAGCGCGCAGTTCCACGCTTGCCAGATCAAGATCGTTTGCGCCCTGAAGATCGGCCACGGCGACACCGTCCAGCATGAGGGTGGTCCCTGTATCGGTGTGGTGTGACGACAGTTGCGGGTCGGGATGCAGAGCGGGATCATAGAGCACGATCAGATGGTCCTCGGCTGCATTGTAATCGACGATCTGCGCTGCGGTATCGCCAGGACCGAAATTGTGCAGCTCGAACAGGTCCGCGCCTTCTCCGCCATTGCCATAATCGCCAGCGCCGAGGTGCAGCGTATCATCGCCAAGTCCGCCGTTTAGAAAGTCGACCTCGTGATCATCGCCGTGATCATCCTGACCCCAGATGGTATCGTTGCCGCCCGCTCCGTCCAACGTATCGGCACCACGGCCACCAAACAGCAGGTCGTCGTCATGTGAGCCAGTGAGTGCGTCATCGCCGGCATCGCCGTGCAGCTCGTCATTGCCTCCCCCGGCAATCAGGATGTCATTGCCGTCGCCACCAAAGAGCGTGTCGTCGCCCTCGCACCCCTCAAGCCGATCATCGCCGGTGCCACCGAACAACTGGTCGTTGCCCGACTCGCCGTGCAGGGTGTCGTCGCCCTCCATGCCGTAAAGGGTGTCATCGCCCGCGCCACCGTTCAGACCGTCTTCACCGCCGTTGCCTTCGAGGCTGTCATTGCCTGCGTTGCCGGCAAGCATATCGTCACCTCCCGCGCCAAGCAGAGTGTCACTTCCGTCCATGCCCGACAGAATATTGTTGGCATCATCACCGTTAAGCCAGAGATCCTCTGGTGCCGCAGGGGTCGTCTCAGCGCTCAATGCGGGCGCGTCCGGCGCGACATCGGCAGCCGCAGCTCCGTCGTCATGCAGCAGATCGACAATGCTGCCCATTTGATCTTCTGTGCCGCTCTCATCATGGGAATCGTCGGTGGTGTCGGTCGGCTCATCCGAGTGCGGATCAGGTGACGTCAGGGCATCGGCGACGACACCCGCAAACAAAGCCCCTAGCAAACCAATTAGGCCCAACATGATACGCAACTCCAACAGAAGAGGTCAGTGTGAAACTTCCGTTAACCTTTTGTTAACCAAATTTGTCTCCAACCTTTTGAAGGAAAACATATTTCTTGAGGCTTGATACCATAAAAACAGCGCCAGAACAAAAGCAAAATTGCCTGTCGCGGCCAGATTTTGACGACGAAGTTAATGATTTGTTCCTATGCCAGCCGAGGTCACACATGAGGGGGCTTTTCTTTTTGCTTGAATCCTCATATACGCCCCCATCCGTTGGAAACAGCGGTGTCATTGGCCCTGCTGGACGACATCCCGGCTTGTGCCGCAACCCTCTTGATAGGAGATTCCGATGTCGATCACCGTTGAAGAAAAAGCCCGCTTGATCAAAGAATACGCAACCAAAGAAGGCGACACCGGTTCGCCCGAAGTTCAGGTTGCGATCCTGTCGTCGCGCATCGCCACGCTGACCGAGCATTTCAAATCGCACAAAAAAGACAACCACTCGCGCCGCGGCCTGCTGATGCAGGTGGCTTTGCGCCGCAAGCTGTTGGACTATCTGAAGGGCAAGGACGAGGCACGCTACACCGCCTTGATCGCACGCCTTGGCCTGCGCCGCTAAGCTTTCGCTTGGGTTTTGTCGGAACGCCCGTGGCGAAAGCTGCGGGCGTTTTGCGTTTGGGAAGCCTATAGTTCGTCAGTGTTGGGGGGATTTTGAAAATGATGCGCGGCTTAGCAATCTCGTGTGAGGGTCTGGATTATGAGCGGCTATTGTTGGATTGGCGTTGGCTTGTTCCACCGTCTATGACGCCACTCATGGTTGGAATTTTTGGTGATTGGGTGTTCGGCGCACCTGATGAAACGATTTGGCATTTGAGTTTGCTTGATTGCAGATTTGTGCAAGTCGCGATGAATGCTGAAGAATTCAACAAGTTGAAACAACAAGACCAGCATCGAGACGAATGGTTTGGGGCAGAGTGGGCGGACATTGCGATCGAGAATGGTCTGGTTCCAAAGCATGATGAATGTTTGGGCTGGAAAACTGCACCAGTTTTAGGTGGAGCGTTTAACGTCGATAACATTCAGGTCTTTTCGCTTTTCATTTACCAAAGCATTCAGGGCCAGATTTTTCGGCAACTGTCCCATGAGTCAGGCGTGCAGGCGGGTGCAGTGTAGGCCCCTTCCCAAACGCCCCAAAATCCCTTATACGCGCGCAATCTGCGATATGAGGCCTGCCCCTGGCCGCATGCATTAGGATGAGGGGCGGCGGCAATGGGGCCGCTATGCAAAACGGGAGCCGTGGCAGGGGCCGCGCATGCTCTCATATAGGGAACTCTGAATGTTCAACGTTACCAAAAAGTCGATCCAGTGGGGAAATGACACCCTGACACTGGAATCGGGAAAAGTCGCACGTCAGGCTGACGGCACGGTTATCGCCACCTATGGCGAAACCTCGGTCATGGCCAACGTGACCTATGCACGTGCACCAAAGCCGGGTCAGGATTTCTTTCCGCTGACCGTGCATTACCAAGAGAAATATTACGCTGCCGGCAAGATCCCTGGCGGTTTCTTCAAGCGTGAAGCGCGCCCTTCGGAAAAAGAGACGCTGACCTCGCGTCTGATCGACCGTCCGTGCCGCCCGCTGTTCGTTGAAGGCTTCAAGAACGAAGTTCTCGTCATGGCCACCGTGCTGAGCCACGACCTTGAGAACGATCCTGATATCGTCGCGATGATCGCCGTTTCGGCGGCGCTGACAATTTCCGGCGTGCCTTTCATGGGGCCGATT
>JAHEBX010000106.1 GCA_024642045.1 Pseudorhodobacter sp.
TGGCCCCGCGATGGTGCTGCCAGCGGCGGCAGCTGATTGGATCACTTCGCGCTCTGTCACGGCGCTGGTGGTGCTGCAGCACGGCCAGTTGCGCCATGAGAGCTATTATCTGGGCACCAATGCCACAGATAACCACATCAGCTGGTCCGTCGCGAAAAGCTTTCTTTCGGCGCTTTTTGGCGTGGTTTACGCCGAAGGCGCCATCGCCTCGCTGGATGATCCTGTTGAGAAATACGCCCCTCTGCTCAAGGGGTCAGCCTATCAAGGCGTGTCGATCCGCGATGTTCTGACAATGTCATCCGGTGTGGCCTTTAACGAGGATTATCTGGATTTTAACAGCGATATCAACAAAATGGGCCGCGTGCTGGCGCTGGGCGGGTCGATGGACGACTTTGCCGCAAGCCTGAAAACCCGCGAGGCAGAGCCGGGCAGCCGCTGGCACTATGTCTCGATTGATACCCATGTGCTGGGCATGGTGATCCGAGGGGCTACGGGGCAGGACATTCCCGAATTGCTCGAGGCGCGTATCCTTGCGCCCTTGGGGCTCGAGGCCGACCCCTATTATCTGACCGACGGCTATGGGGTGTCGTTTGTGCTTGGCGGTATCAACATGCGCACCCGCGATTATGCGCGATTTGGCCAGATGATCCTGCAAGGCGGGCGCTATGGCGGCGTGCAGGTGGTGCCCGCCGATTGGGTCAAGGCCTCGACCAGCCCGCAGGCCAAAGACGGATCGGCCTATGGATTTCAGTGGTGGATTCCCGAAAATGCGGTCGGGGGCGAGGTTATGGCGCGCGGAATCTATGGCCAGTACATCTATATCAATCCCGCCTTGGATGTGGTGATTGCGGTCAATCAGGCCGATCGCAACTTTGAAGCGGCGGGCGTCAGCGAGGCGAATATCGCCATGCTGCGCGCGATGGCACAAGCGCTCTAGCGGGCTTTCCGGCGCTGGGATTTGCGGCTAGAAGAGGTGCATGGCCATTACCCTCACCTCACTTTCCGATCTTGCCGCGCAGGGCTTTGATGACATCATCGACGCGCGCGCACCCGCCGAATATGCCGAGGACCACCTGCCCGGAGCGATCAGCCTGCCGGTGTTGGACGACGCCGAACGCGCAGAGGTGGGCACGATTTACAAGCAAGTGAACCCCTTTACCGCGCGCAAACTGGGCGCGGCGCTGGTCGCGCGCAATGTGGCAGCGCATCTGCAAGGCCCTTTGGCCGATAAACCCGGCGGTTGGCGGCCTTTGGTCTATTGCTGGAGGGGCGGACAGCGCTCTGGATCTTTTGCGCTGATCTTGCAGCAGGTTGGCTGGAGGGTTGAAACCATCGCGGGCGGCTATAAGGCTTGGCGCGCTCTGGTGGTGAAAGAGCTTTATGACACGCCATTTCCCTGCCCTGTGGTGGTGTTGGACGGCAATACCGGCTCGGCCAAGACCGAAGTGTTGAACCTGCTGCCCGCGCGTGGGGTGCAGGTGATTGATCTTGAGGGCCTCGCCAATCATCGCGGCTCGCTCTTTGGCGCGATGGGCGCACAGCCCAGCCAAAAGGCCTTTGACTGCGCTTTGGCGATGGTGATTTCGCGGCTGGATCCAACCCGCCCAGTGGTGATCGAGGCCGAAAGTTCCAAGGTTGGCAATGTCAGCCTGCCACCCCCGATCTGGAAAGCGATGCGGGCCGCCCCAAGGCTTGCGATCGCGGCGCCACGAGCGGCGCGGGCAGGTTATCTGGTGCGCGCCTATGCCGATATGGTGGCTTATCCTGCTCGACTGGCGGGCGTGATTGAAAAGCTGCGCCCCTTTCATCCGGCCGAACGGATCGAACTTTGGCAGGCGCAAGCGGGGGAAGGTGCCTTTGAAGCGCTGGCCGAGGGGTTGATGCAGCACCATTACGACCCGCGGTATGACAAACATCGTGACCGGATGGACGCAGGGTTTGTCGAGATCGCGGCGGCCGATCTGGCGCCGGACGATCTGGCACGGCTGGCTGATCAGGTGGCGGCGCGGCTGTTAGGGTGATCTGACGGCGCGGCTTGCAGCCGCAAGCTGGTCCTCACCGTCCGGCTGCGCCGGATCGGTTCAGGTGGGCCAGGCGGTACGGTCAGGTCAGGGTGATACGCGGTGCGCCCGCGGTCAGGGTGCCGATGATCGCGGCACCATAGCCCAGCGCGTGCAGCTTGGGCAACAGCGCTTCGGCGACGTTGCGGGGCAGGGTGGCGAGCAACCCGCCCGCGGTTTGCGGATCATAGAGTAGCGCTTTCAACGGGGTCTCGGGCCCCGCCACGCGTCCGATGGTGGCCGCGCGATTGGCAGGCGCAAGGCTGGACGCATGTCCCGCCTTTGCAAGCGCTAGCGCGCCCGGCAGCGTCGGGATCGCGGATGAGTCCAGCGCGGCCGCAACCCCGGAGGCATCAAGGATTTCAAGCAGATGACCAGCAAGACCAAAGCCTGTGACGTCTGTCATTGCATGGACCTCGGGCGCCAGAAGCGCGCTTGCTGGGCCATTTGAGAGGCACATATGCGCCAAGCTCTTGGCCACCGCCTCGCCCAGCAGCATATCGGGCAGGCGGGCCATTTCCATCTCGGCGGCCATCACCGTGCCGGACCCGATGGGCTTGCTCAGCAGCACCACATCGCCCACCTGTGCCCCGCCCTTTGTGATCGCGCGCGGGGCTGTGCCTGTGACCGTGAAACCGATGGTCAGCTCGGCTCCGATCGAGCTGTGGCCGCCGACGATATCTGCCCCTGCCTCCGTGAAAACAGCAGCGGCCTCGGCCATGATCTCGGCCAGCATTTCGCCGCCCTTGACGGACGAGAGCGGCGGCAGGGTGATCTGCGCCAGTGCCACTTGCGGGGCCGCCCCCATCGCCCAGACATCGCCCAAGGCGTGCAAGGCCGTAATCCGCGCCATCAGCCGCGCATCGTGTGTAAAGGCGCGCAAATGGTCGGTGGTCAGCACTTGCACACCCTTGTCGCTGGCAAGGATGGCCGCGTCGTCACCCCGTCCCGAGATCACTTCGGGCCGCTTTGGCCGGGGTACGGCGGCGAGGGCCAGCGACAGATCTGCGGCCCCCAGCTTGGCGCCACAGCCACCGCAAAGCGGCTTGGGTCCATAGGCTTCGGCCAAGCCCGTCGCGGCCTCGGGCGGCAAAGCGCGTTGCATGGGGGGATAGTCGGCAAACTTTGCCATGAATGTGCGGTCGATCTGGTCTTTCCAGCGCCATAGCCAACCGCCATCCAGCGGCAGGCCCCATTTGTCGGCAACCGCCCCTTTACCCCCTGTCGAGATCAGTTTGAGGTAATCGCGTTGCGGTTTGAAGCCGCGCATCGTTCCGCCCGACAGCGCCGCTCGCAGATTGTGCAGCAAGATGGGTGCCTCGCGCACAGCGAAAACGCCAGCCTTGGGGCGCGGCGCAAAGGCCAGATGGGCGCAATCGCCTGCTGCGAAAATCGTGGGGTCCGAACTTTGCAGACAAGGGTTAACACTGATGAACCCTTCATGCGTCTCCAGCCCCATCTCTGCCAGCCAGCTCTGCGGATGCCCCCCCGCAACGCTGAGCGTGAAGTCCGAGCCGATGCGGCGTCCGTCCTTCAAGACCACCGATCCTGCCTCCAGCGCAATCGGCTCGGCATCCAGAACCAGTTCGACCCCCGCGCGGTGCAAATGCCCGAGCAAAGCCCTGCGCGCGCCCGCTCCGATCAGCGGCAAGGCAGCGGCGCTGCGCTGCACCAGCGTCACTTTGGCCTGCCCGCCCAATCTGTGCTGGCTGGCCAGCGCCAATTCGACGCCGCCCACGCCCGCGCCAATCACAACGATCCGGGGTTCTTTAAGCCCGCGCGCGACAAACTCGGCCCAACGCTCGGCATAATCACCCAAAGGCTTGGCCGCGACACCATTGGCACGATAGCCCGCGAGTTGGGGCAAGTCTGACGAGATGCCGATATCAACGCTGGCTACGTCATAAGCAATCGGCGAGCGCCCTTGCAGCAGCACCTGACCTGTAACACGATCCATCCCGATCACCCGATCAAGGATCACCCGCGCGCCAGCAAACCGGCCCAACCGCACAAGGTCGATCATGATCTCATCGCGGCTGTAATGCCCTGCGATATGGCCGGGCAGCATGCCGGTATAGGGTGCGACTGGCGCAGGGTTGATCACAGTGACCCGCACCCCTGCCAAAGGCTGCATCGCCCACATTCGCAGCACCAGCGCGTGGGCATGGCCCCCGCCAATCAGCACCAGATCCTTGACCACCGGAAATTCGTTCTGCATCGCACCCTCTTCGCGCCCAAACCCTAGCGTCATGACGCAGCTTTGACCATGACCCCGCCCCCGGAATCATGTCATTGCGTTGCGCGATGCCAGCCCAACGTCTAGCCTTGCCGCCATGAGAGATCGCCAGAGCATCCGACTGACCCAGACCCAGAGGCTTGCGCTCAACACGAGCCTGCAAGCTTCGATCTCTGTTCTGCGCAGTGATGCGGCGGGGCTGACGAGGTATCTGGAAGAACAGGCGGCGCAGAACCCGCATTTGCGGCTTGATCCGCCGCCCGAGCCGCAAGAGTGGTTGCCGCGCTGGACCGGGACGTTTGCGCCACAAGGTCTTGGCGATGCGGGCGAGATGGCCTCGAATTCCCCCAGCCTGATCGCGCATGTCATGGCGCAGATCGAAGCGCTGTCGTTGTCGCGCCACGAGGCACGTATTGCTCTGGCCTTGCTTGAGGCACTGGAACCTTCGGGCTGGATCGGCACACCTGTGGACGCAGTGGCCCAGCGGCTCGGCGAAACCCTGCCGCAGGTCACCGCAATGCTCGAGCGGTTGCAAAAACTTGATCCTGCAGGGATTTTTGCCCGCAATCTGGCCGAATGCCTGCGGCTTCAGGCGCAAGAGGCTGATCTGCTCAGCCCTGCGATGGATGTTGCGCTGCAAAACCTTGAACTGTTGGCGACAGGCGATCTGGCGCGGCTGGCGCGGCAATCGGGGCTTGCCGAGGACGAGTTGCGCAGCTGTCTTGCCGCGATCCGCGGGATGAACCCCAAACCGGGGGCCGAGTTCAGCGTGGATAGCCCTGCTTTTCAACGCGCGCCCGATCTTTTGGTCCGCGCCGAAGGCACGGGTTGGGTGCTGTCGCTCAATCGTTCGGCCCTGCCCAGCCTGCGGATAGAGACCGGGGCTGAGGCGCGTGCGGGTGCGCTGACACAGGCCCGTGCGATTGAACGCATGGTCGAGGCGCGCAATGCGACCCTGCTGCTGGTCGGGCAAGAGGTAGTGCAACGCCAGCAAGAGGCATTGCGGCAGGGGCAGATAGCTCTGGCGCCAATGACCATGGCCGAACTGGCCGAGGCGTTGGGCTGCCATGAAAGCACGATCAGCCGCGTGGTGGCGGGCACGAGTCTTGATACACCGCATGGCACATGGTGGCTGCGCCAGATGTTCAGTGCGGCATTGGGGGGCAATGGCGCTCCGATTCTCGCCGCTGCCGCCCTGCGCGCTCGCCTTGCCCGGCTGATCGGGGCCGAGCCGCGCCGCAATCCGCTCTCTGACGCGGATCTGGTTCAAGCCTTGGCCGCCGAAACGGGCATCACCCTCGCGCGCCGAACGCTCGCCAAATACCGCGAAACGCTGGGAATCCCGCCTGCGCACCGCCGCAAGGCACCAAAGCTGCCGCCTTTAGGCAGAAAAGGTCGCTCCAAGGGCTGACGCAGCATCCACCCCGCGCTAATTGGCAGGTGCAACAGCGAAAGAATGACGATGGCCTACTTCCTTGGCGTGGATACCGGTGGCACCTATACCGATGCGGTGATCGTGGATGAGGCTGCCGACCGCGTGATCGGTTCGGCCAAATCGCTGACGACACGCGCCGATCTGGCGTTGGGCATTGGCCTTGCCGTGGACGCCGCCCTTGCACAATCGGGGGTAACTGCCGCGCAGGTGGCGCTGGTGTCGCTTTCGACGACGCTTGCGACGAATGCTCTGGTCGAAGGGCAGGGTGGGCGCGTCGCGCTGATCTTCGCGGGTTTTGATGCCGGAGATCTCGAGCGCGGTGGCCTGACCGAGGCGCTTAAGGGTGACCCCGTCGTCCACATCGCTGGCGGCCATACCCATGCCGGCACCGAAGCCACGCGGCTGGATATGGTTCGCCTTGAATCCCAATTGCGCGAGCTCGGTCCCGAGGTAATGGGGTTTGCCGTCGCCGCCCGCTTTGCCACCCGCAACCCCGCGCATGAGGTGGCGATCCGCGATCTGATCCGCCGCGTGACCGGCCGCCCCGTTACCTGCTCACATGAGCTTTCGGCACAGCTGAACGGCCCAAAACGCGCGCTGACGGCGGTGCTGAATGCCCGGCTGATCGGGATGATCGACCGCCTGGTTGCGGCCTGCGAGCGTCACCTTGATGCGCTGGGAATTCGCGCGCCGCTCATGGTGGTGCGGGGTGACGGCGCTTTGATCTCGGCCGCTATGGTGCGCGAACGGCCGATTGAGACGATCCTCTCAGGCCCCGCCGCCAGCATCGTGGGCGCGCGCTGGTTGACCGGCGCCAGCGATGCGCTGGTCTCTGACATCGGCGGCACCACGACCGATGTGGCGCTCTTGCGCGATGGATTGCCCGAGATTGACCCCCAAGGTGCGCGCGTTGGCGGCTTTCGCACGATGGTCGAAGCCGTCGCAATGCGCACCACCGGCCTTGGCGGCGATTCAGAGGTGCATCTGAAAACCGAAGGCCTTGCGGGCGGTCTGCGCCTTGGTCCGCGACGGCTGATCCCGGTGGCACTCTTGGCCCAACAATACCCCGAACTGGTGCACACGGCGCTCGACCGCGCGCTTGCCACCGAAACCGCAGGCGAATTCGACGGGCGCTTTGTGGTGCCGATGAGCGGGCAGACCGCAGGCCTCAATGCGCGCGAGGCAAACGTGCTGGCCCGCATCACCGCTCCGATGCCGATGGCCCGCGCGCTGACCACCCGTCTGGAAGTCGCAGCCCTGGAACGCCTCGTCGCCCGCGGCCTTGTTATGATCGCAGGCGTGACCCCGTCGGACGCAAGCCATGTTCTTGGCGGCCTCGCGGCATGGGATGCCAGCGCTTCGGAAAAGGCCTTGCGCCTGCTGGGGCGGCGGCGAAATGGCGCTGGCGAACGCTTCTCTGCCGATCCCGAAGCTTTTGCGCAAAGCATCATTGACCAGCTCACCCAGCAAACTGTCGATTGCCTGCTCGAAGCTGCCTTTGACGAAGATGCAGCCTTCGAGGGCCAAAAACCCGAAACCCTTGCCCGCCATCCGCTCACGACCGCCGCCTTTGCCCGCCACAAGGGCATTGTGCAGCTGGACGCGCGGCTTGGCGTGCCCGTCATCGGCCTCGGCGCCTCGGCCCCGAGCTATTACGGTGCGGTCGGCGCGCGGCTGAACTGCCAGATGATTCTGCCCGAACACGCAGGCGTCGCCAATGCCATCGGGGCTGTGGTGGGCCAGATCAGCCAACGCGCTTCTGCACTCGTCACCTCACCCTCCGAGGGCCGCTTTACCGCGCATTTGCCCGAGGGCCTGCAACTCTTCAATAATCGCGAAGAGGCCCTCGCGGCTGTCGAGGCCGCGATGGTGGCCCAAGCCTCTGCCCGCGCCGAAGCCGCAGGCGCCCAGGACCTTGCCATCACAACAAGCCGTCAGATCCGCGAGGCCAGCGTTGAAGGCAGCCCGATGTTCATCGAGGCGACCATCACTGCAACGGCATCAGGTCGCCCCCGCGTCGCCCACGCCCTGGCCGAAGCCGAAACACCCTAGCCGCAGCGTCTCTTGGCACATGCGTTCGGAAACGGGCGCGATTGCCCTGAACGCCCTTTGCCCACCAATCACGAAATCCGCAATTTCCCCCTTGACGCCCCCCGCCGCCTAAACTACCCACCGCGCCAGTGGCGAGGTAGCTCAGTTGGTTAGAGCACACGACTCATAATCGTGGGGTCGAGAGTTCAAGTCTCTCTCTCGCCACCAACATCCCAGATGGTGACAGCAAAGCCGCAGCAGAGCCTCTCTGCTGCGCTGCCTTGCGTCCTAACTGCCGCGATAGGTTGAATAGGCAAAGGGGCTGATCAACAGCGGCACATGGTAGTGCTGGGTCGCATCCGGCACACCAAAGCGGATAGGGATTTCGTCCAGAAACATCACATTGCCTTCCGCTTGACCCGTTGCGCGCAGATAGTCGCCCGCGCAAAACACCAGCTCGTAGCTGCCTTCGGTAAACCCCTTGCCCTCCAGCATTGGTGCATCCGAGCGCCCGTCGGCATTGGTCACCGTCTCGGCAATCTTTTTGTGGCTGTTACCACTCACCCGATAAAGCATGATCTTCACCCCCGCCGCAGGCTTGCCCCGCGCGGTATCCAGCACATGCGTCGTCAACCGTCCTGCCATCATCGCCCCCTGTTTGCCGCGATCCTAGCGAACCATGCCCCCGCCCGCGACCCCTGCCAAGCCGGAAAGGTCCTTCTTGGATTATTTGATAAAAGCTATAGGATTTTCAGCATAGTCTGAGGCAACCGCACAGGAGCCTGCATGTCCCGTTACCCCCGCGACTTTCGTGGCTACGGCCAGAACCCGCCGAATGCCGCTTGGCCGAACGGTGCTAAAATCGCGATCTCTGTAGTGGTGAACTATGAAGAGGGCGGCGAAAACAACATCCTGCACGGCGATGGCCAGTCCGAGGCGTTTTTGTCCGATATCGCTGGCGCGGCCCCTTGGCCGAACATGCGCCACTGGAACATGGAATCGATCTACGATTACGGCGCGCGTGCGGGCTTCTGGCGGCTGCACCGCCTGTTCACCTCGATGCAGATCCCTGTGACGATCTACGGCGTCGCCACAGCCCTTGCCCGCAACCCCGAACAGGTCGCGGCAATGAAATCGGCCGGCTGGGAAATCGCCAGCCACGGGCTGAAATGGGTCGAACACAAAGACATGCCCATCGAGGTCGAGCGCGCCCAGATCGCCGAGGCGATCCGCCTGCACACCGAGGTCGTGGGCACCCCCCCGCGCGGATGGTATACGGGGCGCTGCTCGGTCAATACCGTGGATCTGACCGCCCAGACGGGTCAGTTCGACTGGATCTCGGATACCTATGACGACGATCTTCCCTATTGGCGCGAGGTTGGCCCCCGCGACCAGCTTGTCATCCCCTATACGCTCGAAGCCAACGACATGCGCTTTGCCACCTCGCCCGGCTATACCGAAGGCGAGCAGTTCTTCACCTACCTGCGCGACAGTTTTGATACCCTTTATGCCGAAGGGCAATCAGGCGCCGCCAAGATGTTTTCGATCGGTCTGCACTGCCGCCTGATCGGTCGTCCGGGTAAGGTTGCCGGCCTCAAGCGCTTTCTAGACTATGCAAAATCCCACAATGACGTCTGGTTCCCGCGTCGGATCGAAATTGCCGCGCATTGGGCAAAACACCATCCGCACAAACGCTTCGCGCGCCCCTCTCAGATGGAACAGAGCGCGTTCGTGGCTACCTATGGTAGCATTTTCGAACATTCGCCCTGGATTGCCGAACGCGCGTACAACCTTGAACTCGGTCCCGCCCATGACAGCGCCATCGGCCTGCACAATGCACTTGCGCGCATGTTTCGGTCCGCCTCCGCCGCCGAACGCCTTGGCGTGTTGCAGGCTCACCCCGACCTTGCGGGCAAACTCGCTGCCGCAAAACGCCTCACGCCAGAGTCTACCGCCGAGCAATCTTCTGCCGCACTCGACGCGCTGACAGATCAAGAACGCGCACATTTTCAGGCACTTAACGCGGCCTACGTCGCCAAACACGGCTTTCCCTTCATCATTGCCGTGCGTGACCACACCAAAGACAGCATCCTTGCCGCCTTTACCGCCCGCATCGACAACGACACGGCCACCGAATTCACCACCGCCTGCGCCCAAGTTGAACGCATCGCAGAACTCCGTTTGAAAGCCATCCTGCCATGAGCGATTATTACGCCCCCAAAGGTGGTCTGCCGCCCCAGACCGCCCTGATGACCCAGCGCGCGGTGTTCACCAATGCCTACGCCTTCATCCCGCGCGGATGCTTTTCCGATATTGTCACCAGCAGCTTGCCGCACTGGCGCCAGACCCGCCTCTGGCTGATCGCCCGCCCGATGTCGGGCTTTTCCGAAACCTTCAGCCAATATGTGATGGAGGTCGCCCCCGGCGGCGGTTCCGACACCCCCGACGCCGAAGAGGGTGCGGAACATGTCCTCTTTGTCACCTCGGGCCTGCTGACCCTGACCATCGACGGGCAGGGCTATGAACTTGACGCGGGCGGTTACGCCTTTATCCCGCCCCATGCCAAATGGACCCTGCTTGCCGAAGGTGCCGAGCCCGCACGCTTCCACTGGGTTCGCAAACTCTACGAACCCGTCGCAGGCATCGCCCCGCCCCCCGCCTTTGTGACCAATGAAAAAGACATGGGCGTCAACCTGATGCCCGATACCAACGGCGTCTGGGGCACCACCCGCTTTGTTGATCCGGCGGACGTGCGCTACGACATGCACGTCAATATCGTGACCTTCCAACCCGGCGGCGTGATCCCCTTCGAGGAAACCCACGTCATGGAACACGGTCTTTATGTGTTGCAGGGCAAGGCCGTCTACAAACTCAATCAAGACTGGGTCGAGGTCGAGGCCGGCGATTTCATGTGGCTGCGCGCCTATTGCCCGCAAGCCTGCTATGCCGCAGGCCCCGTGCCGTTCCGCTATCTGCTCTACAAAGACGTCAACCGCCACGCCACGTTGCGCGGCCCGGGCGGATACCGCCCTGCAGGGGCGTAATCCGCCCCGACAGCCCAAAGGGACCCGATGCAAACGATCACAACCGAAGCCCTCACCGCCACTGCCTTCGCCCCCTTTGGCGATGTGCTCGAGGCTGCGGGCGACTTCCGCCTGATCAACGCAGGCTTGTGCAAGCGCCACCACGACCGCGCCCGCATCGACACTGGCGATGCCCGCACCGGCATCTCGATCTTTAACGCCGAACCGCGTGCGCTGCCCTATGCCTTTGATCTGATCGAGCGTCACCCCGAAGGCTCGCAAGCCTTTGTGCCGATGACAGAGCACCGCTTTCTTGTCATCGTCGCCTCAAGTCCCGCCGACACACCGCGGGCCTTTCTGACCAATGGCGCCCAAGGCATCAACCTGCACCGCGGCATCTGGCACGGCGTTCTGACACCGCTGCACGCCCCCGGCCTTTTCGCCGTCGTGGACCGCATTGGCGATACGCCAAACTTGCAAGAATACCGCTACCCGCAGACCTGGACTGTCATCGCGGGATAACTGGAGAAGAACCGTCTCGCGTGCATGGGGCAGCGCGGCACGGCATAAACAAAAAGCCCCTAGGGAATGGAAAAAACATGAGCGACAAAACCCATCCGGTGGATGAAGTCTTACCCACACCCCAGCTGTTTACGTTGGGCCTCCAGCACGTTCTGGTGATGTATGCGGGCGCGATCGCCGTGCCTCTGATCATCGGACGCGCTCTTAAACTTGAACCGGCCGATGTGGCCTTCCTGATCTCTGCCGACCTGTTCGTTTGCGGGATTGTGTCTTTGATTCAATCGCTTGGCGTGACGCAATGGTTTGGCATCAAGCTGCCGG
>JAHEBX010000249.1 GCA_024642045.1 Pseudorhodobacter sp.
CAAAAGAACGCCGTTTTCATGGACAACGACGCCCTACGCGCCGACACGGCCGACAAGATGAAGACCTTTGACGTGCGCCCGCCGATCCCGACGCTTGCCGCCAAAAGCTTTTCGGGCGGCAATCAGCAGAAAATCGTCGTCGCGCGCGAGATCGAGCAGGACCCCGACCTGTTGCTGATCGGGCAGCCCACGCGCGGCGTCGATATTGGCGCCATCGAGTTCATCCATAAGGAAATCGTGGCTCTGCGCGACGAGGGCAAGGCGGTGCTGCTTGTCTCGGTCGAGCTGGACGAGATCATGTCGCTTTCCGACCGCATCCTTGTGATGTTTGACGGCCGCATCATGGGCGAAGCGAACCCCGAAACCACCAACGAACGCGAGCTTGGCCTCTTGATGGCTGGCGTCGCTGGGAAGGCCTGAGATGACCAAACTGCCGCAATGGGCCGATCTGGTCCTCGTCCCGCTCATCAGCCTGCTGCTTGCGGCCATCGTCTCGGCGGGCGTGCTGCTGGCCATCGGGCAAAGCCCGGTCGAGGCGATCAACATCATGGTGGACGGGGCATTCGGCTCGGCCAACGGCTGGGGCTATACGCTCTATTACGCGACCAGCTTCATGTTCACCGGGCTGTCGGTGATCGTGGCCTTTCATGCGGGGCTGTTCAACATCGGCGGCGAGGGGCAAGCGCAGCTTGGCGGCCTCGGCGTGGCGCTGGTCTGTCTGGCCCTGCCCTGGCCACATTGGACGATTGCGCTTTTGGCCGCCAGCCTTGGGGCGGCGCTGTTTGGGGCGGCATGGGCCGCAATCCCGGCCTATTTGCAGGCCAAGCGCGGCAGTCACATCGTGATCACCACGATCATGTTCAACTATATTGGTGCGGCGTTTATCATCTATATGTTGGTCGATGTGTTGCGCCCACCGGGTCAGCAAGACCCGTCGACGGCGAAATTCCCCCCCGGCGCGCATCTGCCCGCGCTGTCGGACATCCCCCTATTGCGCGAGCTTTTCGCGCGCTGGAACCCGGATGGGTCGCCCAAGCTCACTAAGGCGGGCATCCAGATGTATTCCAATGTGCCCGCCAACGTGACGCTGTTCATCGCGATTGCCGCCTGCTTTGTCATTTGGGCTCTGCTGTGGCGCACACGGCTGGGCTATCAGATCCGCGCCTTTGGCAAATCGGAACCTGCCTCGCGCTATGCCGGCATCAATCCGGTCAAGATCACCATGATTGCCATGCTGATCTCGGGGGCGCTGGCGGGTCTGATGGCGATCAACAACGTGATGGGGGCCAGTGGGCGGCTGCTGCAAAACTCGTCCGAAGGCGCGGGCTTTATCGGTATCGCCGTGGCGCTGATGGGGCGCAACCACCCGATCGGGGTGTTTCTGGCCGCCATTCTGTTCGGCTTTCTCTATCAAGGCGGCGCAGCGCTTGGCCTGCACACCACCATCCCGCTGGAAATGCGGCTTGTGGTGCAAGGCCTTGTGATCCTGTTCACCGGCGCGCTTGATATGATGGTGCGGATGATGCTGGGCTGGGTCTTCAGCTTTGGCAAGAAGGGAGCCGCGTGATGGATTATGACACGTTGATGCAGATCCTCGGCTCTACCGTGCGATTGGGCACGCCCCTCTTGCTCGCCTGCCTTGCGGGGCTGTTTTCCGAACGCTCGGGCGTGTTCGACATCGGGCTTGAAGGCAAGATGCTGGCCGCGGCAATGGCCGCGGCAACCGTGGCCTTTATGACCGGCTCGGCCTGGATGGGTCTCGGGGCGGGCATTGCGGCCTCGCTGATGTTCTCGGCGCTGCACGGGCTTGCCTCGATCACCTTTAAGGGCAACCAGCTGATTTCCGGTGTAGCGCTGAACTTTCTAGCCTCGGGGCTGACGGTGCTGATTGCGCAGGCGCTGTTCAAACAAGGCGGGCGCACACCTGCGCTGGTGGGTGCGGCACGGTTCAACCCGATTGATCTGCCGTTTCTGGACACCATCGGCAAGATCCCATTGCTTGGCCCGCTCTATACTCAGGTCCTCTCGGGCAACTCCATCCTCGTCTATGGCGCCTTCGCACTGGTGCCCGCCTCGTGGTGGCTGCTCAACCGCACGCGGTTTGGCCTGCGCCTGCGCGCGGCAGGCGAAAACCCTGCCGCCCTCGACACCGCGGGTGTCTCGGTGCCCCGGATGCGCTACGCAGCCCTGGTGATCACCGGCGTGCTGTGCGGCGTGGCCGGCGCCTATATGGCCACCGCCTTGCAGGCCGGCTTTGGCCGCGAAATGACGGCAGGCCGCGGCTATATCGCGCTTGCGGCCCTGATCTTTGCCAAGTGGCGCTCGTTCCCGGCTCTGGGTGCCACTATGCTCTTTGGCTTTTTCCAGGCGCTTGCCCTGCGCCCCGATGTGGTCGAGCGCGTGACAACCTTCAAGGTCTCGGGCTCTTTCCTCGACGCCCTGCCCTATATCCTGACCGTGATCGCGGTTGCAGGTTTCATCGGCAAATCCATCCCACCCCGCGCGGGGGGCGAGCCCTACGTCAAGGAACGCTAATCCTTTCATACTGGCATAAATATCCCACGGGGGGAGGCGCACAAGCGCCTTGGGGGTGTGAAACCCCCATCCTCCACCCACCACAAGGAGCCGACATGACCAAGGATCTCGCCGCCCTCACCCAGCTTGTCCAGTCTCGTGCCGGTGCCGAGCCGGTCAAATACGGGCTGATCCTTGGCTCTGGCCTTGGCCATCTTGCCTCTGCCGTCGACGGCGTGGCGATCCCTTATGCCGATCTGCCCGGTTTTCCACATGTCGGCGTCTCGGGTCACAATCCCAATCTGGTGATCGGCACGCTGGAGGGCATCCGCGTCGCGGTGTTTGGAGCGCGCGAACATTACTATGAAAACGGCAATTCCGCCGCCATGCGCCTGCCCCTCACCTTGTTGAAAGCGCTGGGTGCCGAGGCGCTGATCGCCACCAATGCCGCAGGCTCTTTGCGCGCCGACATCCGCCCCGGCGATCTGATGCTGCTGAGCGACCATATCAACTTCTCTGGCCTGAACCCGCTGATCGGTGAAAAGACCGACGCAAGGTTTGTGCCGATGACCACAGCGCAT
>JAHEBX010000250.1 GCA_024642045.1 Pseudorhodobacter sp.
GATGCGGGCAATTTCGCGGTAGTAGGTGATGAAGGCCGCGTTGAGTGCGGCCCCAGACACCGCCCCGAGGATCGGCACGGTTTGGGCGGCCAGTTTCTGGCCAAGGGTGGCGGCAAGGCGGGGCGCCACGGTCGCAATCAGCTTTTGCAGCGCGGGGCCTGTCAGGGTCAGCCGCGAGGACAAAAAGCCTGTGTTCACCCCGTCATCGCTTTGTAGCGGCGAGCCTGCGGCAAAGACCTCGAGGCAGGCGGCGCGCACACCCGGCTCGGTGGGATCAAAGCCTGCGCGGATCGCTTCGGCGCGGATCGCGTGCAAAAAGACGGTGATTGTCACCGGAAGTTCAGCCACCGACGTCAGCAGACCGCCAGAGCCGCCCGCAGCCCCCGTGGCCATCGCGGCCAAGGTCGCCGCCCCCTTGCCCATGCGTGGCCCTTCCTCGGCCAGACCGGCCACGCCATGCGCGGCTGTGAGAGCGCTGACCACCGCTGCCTCGATCTGGATGCGCAGGGGTTTGGGGATCAGGCCCATCTGCTTTTCCAAGCCACCGCCGATGCGGTTGACCAAGGCCATCACCGGACCATTGGCGCGTTGGTAATCCGCCGCCAGAGCAGCAATTTCAGCGTTCAGATCGGGCGAGACGCGCGCGGGCAGTTGGGTCATGGGGATAATGTGGGGGGGATTGGGGCGCAGCGCAAGGTGTTCGCACGCAGCCGTCACAGCGATGGCCCGTCGGTCAGGGCGCGGGCGAGACGGTGGAGCCTGTCGCCTTGGTGACAAGGCCCTTTACGTTTTCCCATGCGCCCTTTTTCAGCTCGAGCCCAAGGATACGGTCCGGGTTGGTCGGAGGCGGCATCTGCACGCCTGACAACGGGAAAAACCCAAAGCGGCTGTAATAGGGCGCGTCGCCTACCAAAAGCACCCGCTCCCAGCCTGAACGGCGGGCTTCAACAAGGCTTTCGTTGATAAGCAGCGCGCCCAATCCCTCGCCCTGACGGGTGGGATGCACGGCGATAGGCCCCAAGAGAAGCACATCTTCGCCCCCCACTTCGGCAGGCCAATAGCGGATGGCTGCGGCAAGCGTGCCGTCGGCGTCGCGCAATATCAGGCAAAGTTCGTCGACAGTCGGCACGCCGTCGCGCAGCCGGTAAGAAGAAAGCGCGGTGCGTCCGGGGGCGAAACAAAGGTCATAAAGCGCCTCGACCTCCCACCAGTCGGCCTCGGTCTCTTCTTCGAGCTGATACATGCCGTCCCCGTCAGAATCATCTTGAAACGCGGGTAACATAGCGGGGGGACAGGATCAAATGCGAAGGCTGCGCGCCCCGATGATCAGGGCGCGCAGGGGGTCAACGCAGGTGCCGCCATGTGTTGGACGGCGGCGCCTGATCGGGCAAACCGATGTCGCGGCGCAAGTGAGCAGAAAGCGCGGCATCGTCCGGCGGTCTGGGCTGCCGGAGCAAAGAGATCAGCACCGTGGCCCCAAGGCGCAGGCGGCCGTGGCTGGCGATGAGGTCCTGGACGATGGGCGCAAGTGCGGGTCTGTTGGTCGTGAGAGGAGCGTTCATTGTGAGATATCACCTGCCGCAGAACGGAAGGGTCCTATATTGAAGATGAAGGGAATTCGCCGAAAACGGGCGAAAGGGGTGGTTAGAGGGGGAGTTGTCCGGCGCGTGGCCGGAAGGGCAAGGCCGCCTTAGTGTCGGGTGCCTGCCGCGCCACAGCCTGCGGGTGCGCAATATGCTGAATAGATCATAGTCGCCTCCTGTCTGGGGTTTGGTTTGATCCGTTTGGCACAAAGCGGGTTTGCGGCAAAACGAAATTTGCGCGGCGGGAGGCCGCCGTGGCGTGCTGTGGCTTGGGTGGCACAGGCCGGATTAGCGTTTGGCGGCGAAGAAATCGCGCAAGAGCGTTTCGGACTCGGTGGCGTCGATGCCGTCATAGACCTCGGGGGCGTGGTGGCATTGGGGGTGTGAGAACACCCGTGCGCCGTGCAGCGTGCCGCCGGATTTGGGGTCTGAGGCCGCAAAGTAGAGGCGCTTTATGCGGGCGGCTGAAATGGTGCCTGCGCAAATCGGGCAGGGTTCCAAGGTGACGTAGAGATCACACTCGGGCAGGCGTTCGGATTGCACAAGGCGGCACGCCTCGCGGATCGCCAGCACTTCGGCGTGGGCGGTGGGGTCGCACATCTCGCGGGTGCGGTTGCCTGCGGCGGCAAGGATTTCACCGTCGCGCACAACGACCGCGCCTATGGGCACCTCGCCGCGCACGGCTGCGGCGCGCGCCTCGGCCATGGCGGCCTGCATGAAGGAGCGGAAGGTCATGCTTGCTCTGCTTTCCAATGGCCTTTAGATTGCAACAAAGGCCCGCATGGTGCGCGCCACCCGCGCGATTGCGCGTTCCCGATAGAAGGATGGCGTTCATGGCCGAAAACACAAGCCCGAAATCCCACCGCGTGGTCGTGCCGCGCAAGGCCGTGGCCAAGCCCGCCGCCGCCCCTGCGACGCCGAAGAAGGCGGGCACGCCAGAGGGCGAACGGATTGCCAAAGTGTTGAGCCGCGTGGGCGTGGCTTCGCGCCGCGAGGCCGAGCGGATGATCCAGTTGGGCGAAGTTTCGGTCAACGGCAAGGTAATCACGTCGGCCGCGCTGAATGTGACGGATAAGGACAAGATCACCGTGCGCGGCGAGCCGATTGGCAAGCCAGAGGAGCCGCGGTTGTGGCTTTACTACAAACCCGAGGGTCTGGTGACGTCAGAGTCCGACGAAAAGGGCCGCGAGACGGTGTTTCAGAACCTGCCGCCGGAATTGCCAAGGGTGATGTCGGTGGGGCGGCTGGATCTGAACTCGGAAGGTTTGCTGTTGCTGACCAATGACGGCGGGTTGAAGCGTCGGCTGGAACTGCCCTCGACGGGCTGGCTGCGCAAGTATCGGGTGCGGGTGAACGGCAATCCGACCGACCCCGATCTGGAGCCTTTGCGCAAGGGCATCGAGATTGACGGCGAGAAGTTTCAGCCGATGGTGGTGGTCATTGACCGGATTCAGGGCGCGAATGCCTGGCTGACGGTGGGGTTGCGCGAGGGCAAGAACCGCGAGATTC
>JAHEBX010000251.1 GCA_024642045.1 Pseudorhodobacter sp.
CCCGCAACCTCACCCGTAACACCATGTTCGACATCGGCTGCCCAGTTGCGGGTTTGGCTGGGCTGAATGGATGGATACCAGCCGCCTATCAACACCGCGGCGCCCGCGATGATGCCCCAAGCGGCCCGAGGTTTGACCCAATGCAACACAAGGGCCGCGAGCGCGGCGATCCCCAGACCGGTCCAGAGCAGCCAGACCAACGGGGCGGCGATCTGGACACACAAAGCCGTGCCAGCCCATGCGGTTGCAGCGGCAAGCGCCAGCACGAATGCTGCATGGCCAAGGAAACGGAGGGATGTGCGCAGGATTTGCATTGGAATAGCCTTGAAAAAGGAAGGGCGGGTTTGGGCCCGCCCCATTGGGTTTAAGAACGCGGGCCTGATGTTTCCATCAACAACCGTTCGGTGCGCGCTTCGTCGATCTTATTGTGCAGGCGGGTGGATTCTTCGGCATCGCGGATGGATTTGGTGATTGCGGCGGTCGAAGACACCAGCATCAGCGCGGCCATGGCGTAGAACCCTTTGGCGGCGAAGGACGCCTCTAGAAAGTAGATGCCGCCCGCCATCATCACGGCTGCAACGCCGAAATTGAGGTAGGTGAACATGTTCCAGGCCGCAGAGGTTTTGATTGGGAGTGCGTCGGACATTTTGTGCTTCCTTTAAGAGGGTATCAGAGTCTGTTCGGGGGCGATCTTCAAGCGGCTTTGGCCCTGAGCCGTTGAAGAACCGATGCCGCATCCGCGCGCAGGGGCGCACCACAACCCGCCGCAGCAAGGCGGTCACGCATCGCGTCGGCATTGGTTGAGGCAGAGAGCTCTTGCATGGCGGCGCGGGTGGCTTCGGTGGCGGCTTGGCGGTTTTGCAGGCGGGTGAGGGTCTGTTCGGCCTCATCCAGCGAAGCCGTTGCCATCGCGGGGGCTTTGTCGCGCAGCTTTTGGGTTTGGCTGGTGGCCAGCGCCAGATGGTGGCCGCGTTGCAGATCGCGCAGGCGGGCTTCGGCGTCACTGACCACGCCGCGCAGATGTGCAATCTCGGTCGCATAGGTGGTCATTGCGCGGGCCGTGGTGGCCGCCTCGGCCTCTAGCTGCGCGATGGCGCCTGCCGCTTCGGTTGCCAGATCGTCGCGGCCTTTGGCAAGCGCATCGAGCGCGCGGATTTCCAGATCGGCAAGTTGGCTGGCAATGCGGTCGGCTGATTTCTTTTCGCGGGCCTCGTAGGCCATCACCATCGCCACCGAACGGCGGGCGGTTTCAACGCCAGCCGCGCAATCGCGCAGCTGTTGGCGCAGCAGAGGCAGGGCCGCTGCATCCGTCAGCGCCTCGGCGGCATCTGCGTTTTTGCCGCGCATCAGGGTCACAAAGAGTTTGAACATTTTCGTCTCCATTGTTATGAACCGTGTTCATGCTGACTGTATGCCATAGGTGTGAACGTCGTTCAAGATATATTTTGAACGACGTTCACGAATTTTGAGGGCGAAATGGCCAATAAACGCGACGAAAACCGGGAAGACCTGAAAAAGCGGCTGATAGATGCGGCAGAGGCGCGAATCGCTGCTTCGGGTCTGCGGGGGCTAAAGGCGCGCGATGTAACGGCGGATGCGGGCTGCGCGCTTGGGGCGCTGTATAACGCCTTTGAGGATCTGGACCATCTGATCCTGCATGTGAATTCGCGCAGCCTTGCGCGCTTGGGCGCGGCTTTGGAGGCGTCGGTGCCGCAAGGCGCTGGGCCGAAAGAGGTGCTTTTGGCGCTGGCGCAGGGGTATGTCGACTTTGCGCTGGGCAATTATCGGCTGTGGTCGGCGCTGTTCAATCACCGCCTGCCCGAAGGGGTGGAGGCGCCCGAATGGCATCGCGCAGAGCACCGGGTTCTGATCGAACAAATCATCAGACCGCTGGGCGTGCTGCGGGCCGATCTGGATGAAGCCGATCTGGAACAGCGGGCCAAGACGGTTTTTGCTGCGGTGCATGGGGTGGTTTACTTGGCTCTGACCGCGCGCTTTGTTGGCACACCTCGCGCCGTATTGCCGCGCGAGGTTGCGGCTTTGGTCGAAGCGATGATGCGCGGGCTGGCGGTTAGCTGAGCTCTTGCGGGGCGCTGAATGCCTCGGGGCAGGCGCGGGCCAGCAGCCCCCGCAGGATTGCCATTTGCGCCGCGCCAAAGGTGATCATCGCTTCGTTGCCAACGATAAAGCCCAACGCGCCGCCAAACCCCATGCCAAGCACGACCGCAGGCACCCAGCCAAACCAGCCCCGGTTCATTAGGACCAAGACCAACGGCGTAGCGACCAGAAGGGCAAGCCAGCTGAGGGCAGGCGAGAAAAGCATCAGCACTGAAAGTGCCCAAAGCATCAGAAAGCCATCGCCCCAGCCTTGCGTCCCCAATATCCACTGCAACGCGAGGGCAACAGCGGCAATCACAGCAGGCAATAGCCAAGTGGTTAGCAACGCTAGGCCAAATTTTCGCCATCCCAAGATGCGAAATCCATTCGGGCTCGAAAGCAATATGGTCATACGGGCTCCGTTTGCGTGGCCTGGTCGAGCAAGCGACAAATGAACTCTAGCGAGATGATAGGCGCGACGCCAGAGACGTGGCCAGACCAAATGCCCCGCATCCACAGCACCTGTGCAGAGCTGAAAATTGCCGTGCCGAGGCTCATACGCATCAAAATGCGTCAGACCATAAAGATGCTGCAGGCCTCACGCCTGCGAACCGCCGATGGTCAGACCGCCGATCAGCAGCGTGGGTTGTCCGACGCCCACGGGCACCCATTGCCCAGCCTTGCCGCAATTTCCGATACCGGGGTCAAGCGCCAGATCATTGCCGATTGCGCGGATATGTTTCAGGGCGGTAGCTCCGTCGCCAATCAGGGTTGCCCCTTTGACTGCTTCGCCCACCACGCCATTGCGAACACGGTAAGCCTCGGTGCAGGAAAACACGAATTTGCCATTGGTGATGTCGACCTGTCCGCCGCCAAAGCCGACAGCATAGATGCCGTCCTTCAGGCTTGCCACGATACCTGCCGGATCATCGGGACCCGACAGCATATAGGTGTTGGTCATCCGCGGCATCGGAATATGGGCGTAGCTTTCGC
>JAHEBX010000009.1 GCA_024642045.1 Pseudorhodobacter sp.
GGGACTGATCGCGCGGTTCAAAGGGCATCTCTACTCTGGGCAGTCGCTTGGCGCGCCCAAACCCGCGCCCGATCTTTACCTTTATGCGTCGCGCGCTTTGGGTGTCGATCCCTCGCGCGCCGTGGTGATCGAGGACAGCCCGACAGGCGCGCGTGCAGCCCGCAATGCTGGAATTCGCTGTTTGGGTTATGCCCCGAATGGCAACCCTCGTCTTGCCGCCGAAGGAGCGGAAATATTTAGTGATATGAATAGGTTGCCCGACCTTTTGGGGGTTTAGCCATAGGTCGGGTGAAACTTGCCCGCCGGCGATAATGTAAAGATTTCGCAACCCGTGGCGGTGACGCCGACCGAATGCTCAAACTGCGCCGAGAGCGATTTATCGCGGGTGACAGCGGTCCAGTCATCGGCGAGAACCTTGGTTTCTGGGCGGCCAAGGTTAACCATCGGCTCGATGGTAAAAAACATCCCCTCTTCCAGAACCTCGCGCGCGCCTGCACGGCCATAGTGCAGCACGTTTGGCGGTGCGTGAAACACGCGACCCAAGCCGTGGCCGCAGAAATCGCGCACCACCGACATGCGGTTTGCCTCGACAAAGGACTGAATAGCAAAGCCGATATCGCCAAAGGTATTGCCCGGCTTCACCGCTGCAATGCCTCGCATCAGCGATTCATAGGTGACCTCGATCAGCCGTTCCGCCTTGCGTGAGGCGGTGCCCGCAACATACATCCGGCTGGTGTCGCCGAACCAACCATCGACGATAACGGTTACGTCGATGTTCAAAATATCTCCGTCCGCCAATAACTTGGCTCCTGGGATACCATGGCAGACCACATGATTGACCGAGATGCAGGAGGCGTGCTGATAGCCCTTGTAACCGATGGTGGCCGAGGTGACGCCGCGCCGCTCGATCTCTTGGCGGATGAAGTCGTCGATGCTCGAGGTCAGCACCCCGGGCTTCACATGGTCGATCGCCATATCGAGGATTTCTGCCGCAATGCGACCCGCCTCGCGCATGCCTGCAAAATCTGCATCCTCATATATGCGGATGCCGTCTTTTGTCACTCGACCACGGATATCGTCCACGCGCTAGCCCTCCGGTTTCGCCCTAAATAGGACAAGGCGCGCGGCAATGCCAGACCTGACGCACCCTGCCGTTATTGCGAATCCATCTGACCTGCTGCCCAAGACCTGAACCCAGGGCTTTGACAGCCCGTTTTCGCGGCCTATACCTGAGGCCAGAGATCGGAGAAAACCATGGTCAACCCAACTGCCGCGATGCTTGTAATCGGCGACGAGATCCTGTCGGGGCGCACACGCGATTCCAACATGCACTTCATCGCAAATGCACTGACGGCTCAAGGCATCAGTCTGACCGAGGTGCGGGTCGTCTCGGACAACCATGCGGCGATCGTGGCGGCCGTGCGGGCTCTGTCGCGGGATTATGACCACTTGTTCACATCGGGTGGGATCGGCCCGACCCATGACGACATCACGGCGGATGCGGTGGCGGATGCCTTTGGCGCCACGATCAGCCATCGGTCTGATGCGATGGCACTGCTTGCTGCACATTACGCAGCGCGTGGGATCGAGTTCAACGCTGCGCGCCAGCGGATGGCACGGATCCCCGACGGCGCGGTGCTGATCGAGAATCCGGTTTCAGTGGCTCCGGGCTTCACGCTTGGCAACTGCCACGTGATGGCCGGCGTTCCGAAGGTCTTCGAGGCGATGGTGGCTTCGGTGCTGCCGCAACTGACAGGCGGCGCGCCCTTGGTCACGCAGAGCCTGCGTTTGATGCAAGGCGAAGGCAGCATTGCCGAGGGCTTTGGCGCATTGGCAGCGGAATACCCTGAGCTGTCGATGGGCTCATATCCTTTCACTCAGGATGGCGTCTATGGCACCAATCTGGTGATCCGCGGCAGCAGTTCCGCGCAAGTTGACGCAGCGATGGCGCGCCTGACAGCGATGTTCGCGCCATGACGATTGATCTGCGCGCGGTGATGGAGGCGACATGGCCCGCAGCCGCAACGCAGGTCTTGGGGCCTTGGCTGATCCGCGAGGGTCAGGGCGGCGGGCAACGCGTGATGGCAACCTCGCCCCGCGATGGATGGCGGCCCAAGGATATTCCGCAAGCCGAGGCGGCGATGCAGGCGTTGCAGCAGCCACTGATTTTCGTGATCTATCCCGAAGATCGCGCCTTGGGCGCAGCCTTGGACGAACGCGGTTATGGCGTGGTTGATCCCGTTGTCGGCTATGCCGCCAGAATAGCCGATCTGAGCCTGCCGCCGCCCGACTATATGACCACATTTCCGCATTGGCCACCGATGGCAATTGCAGAACAGCTGTGGGATGAAGGCGGTATCGGTCCCGCCCGCCGTGCCGTGATGGCGCGGGCGCAGGGCGAAAAGACAGTCATTCTGGGTCGTGTAAACGACCGGGCCGCAGGGATAGCCTTTGTCGCGCTGCACGAGGGGGTTGCGATGCTTCATGCGCTAGAGGTGACCCCCGGCCAGCGTCGGCAAGGTTCCGCGCACAACATCTTGCGCGCAGCAGTGGAATGGGCACTCGATCACGGTGCCCATTCCTTTTCGTTGGTCGTAACCGAAGCCAATGCCTCTGCACGCAAGCTTTATTCTTCTCTTGGTTTGGAGGTTGTGGGACAGTATCACTATCGTCGGAAATAAGCCCATCGAAGGCCCGAGCAGTGGTATCTAACATCCAGCGACTTACGCTTGCGCTCTGCCTGATTTGGGCAGCGCCTGCTGGTGCAGCCCCTGATCTGAGATTGAGCTTTCCAGCTCAGGCCGAACAGACCGCGCTGCGCAGTGAAACCATGGACTCGGTGCAGATCGCCACCGGTGCGTATCAGGGTGGCAAGCTGCCCAGTCTGCGTGCCGTGGGCCCCTTACGACAAGTCGCTTGGCGGATCGCGATGGAGCGGCCCTCAACTCTGCAACTGATGCAGATGCTCCGCGATCAGGTCGTGGCGGCGGGATATCAGGTGATCTTTGACTGCGAATCAGATGATTGCGGTGGTTTTGACTTTCGTTTTGCCACCGAGATCTTGCCAGAACCCGAGATGCATATAGATCTGGGCGATTTTCGCTATCTTTCGGCTCAACGGCCAGGGGTTTCTGGGCCGGAGTATCTGACGCTTTTGGTGTCACGCTCGCCACAAGACGGCTTTGTCCAACTGATACAACTTGGTGGAGTGGCGGAACCAGTCGCGGTGACGAGCGGTGAGGGGCCGGCACCCACGCCGATCAACGCGTCCGCCAACGTGCCAAACGATCTGGCGGCACGTCTGGATCAAGGTCTGCCCATCGTTTTGGAGGACCTGGATTTTCCATCAGGCTCGGGCACGCTGGAGGATCAGGACTATGCCAGTCTGACCGCACTGGCCGCGTGGCTGGCCGTTCACCCCAATGCCTCGGTCACGCTGGTGGGACATACGGATGGCTCGGGCGGTTTGGCAGCGAATTTGGCTCTGTCAAAGCAACGCGCGGCAAGTGTGCGCGCGCTGTTGATCAGCCGCTTCAACCTGCCCACGACACAAATTGCGTCAGAAGGCATTGGCCCGTTTGCGCCACGCAGTGAAGATCAAACCCCAGAAGGTCGCAGCAAAAACAGAAGGGTCGAAGTCATTGTGACCCCGACCCAGTAGATTGCACCTTCATTTAGTGGAATGTCACCACTGGTCGGGGCCTTTGTCAATGTAGCGCCGTGCAAGGAAGTCGATGAACGCGCGCACCTTGGGCTGGGTAAACCGTCCTGGGGGATAGACGGCATAGATGCCAAGGGTTTCAATCGGCAGCCCGGGAATGGCTTCTTCGACCAGACCTTGCTTGAGCGCATCAGAATAGAGGAACGAAGGCAGGTAGGCGATGCCAAGACCGGAAATCGCCGCATTCAGAAGGCTTTGACCGTCGTTCACCGTCAGCCAGCCTGCCGTGCGAATCTGACGCTTTTCGCCTGAAGGCGCCGTCACTTTCCACACATTGCCATTGGCTTGATTAGAGTAATGCAGCAGCTTGTGATCGTTCAGATCATCGATCTTCATCGGGCGGCCGTGCTTTTGGAAATAGCTGGGAGAGCCGATCATGCGCTTGGTGGTATCGGTCAGTTTTCGGGCGCGCAGGCTGCTGTCCTCCAACTCGCCAACACGAATGGCCATATCGAAGCCTTCGGAAATCAATTCAACATAGCGGTTGTTCAGCACCATGTTGACGGTGATATCGGGATATTCCAGCAGGAAGTCTCCCAAAATCGGGGACAGCAGGTTGACGCCAAAGTCGGTGGCAACCGAGATCCGCAGCAGGCCCGAAGGCGCGGATTGCATCGAGGTTACCAAGGCGTCAGCCTCACCTGCGTCGTTGAGGACACGGCGGGCACGGTCGTAATAGGCCAAACCAATTTCGGTGGGGGAAACCCGCCGCGTGGTCCGGTTCAGAAGCCGCGCCCCAAGGCGTGCCTCCAGCGCGGAGACGTGTTTCGAAACGGCAGATTTCGAAATCCCCATCTTCTTCGCAGCGTCGGTGAAGCCGCCTTGGTCTACGACCGTGGCAAAAGCTTCCATTTCAGTTAGTCGATCCATTGTTTTCCCCAAGCGAGCAGAGTGGGCAGATGGACCCTTATTGATATCCAAATCGGGCAAGATCGCGGCGGGCTTGCGTTCTATCAAAGGTTTTACTTGGCATCGTCGCAGAGGAGGAAACACTCAGGCGAAAACCTCGAATCTCTCTGGGGCCAAGCGCAGCACAAGATTGGGATCTATGCAGATGCTGCTCCAAATATCCCACAGGCTTTCGTGGCCAACCCCATAGAAATTACCGCCTGTTTGATCCAGCATATCGGTCATAATCTGAAAATGCAGATGTGGGGCCCAGCCGCCGTTTTCGTGCCAGTCGCCCAGATCAGCGATGTGCTGACCAGGTACGATCAGGTCGCCGACGGACAGCATCTGCGACAGAGTGCCCGCCAAATGGCCGTAAAGACTAAAGAACGCGACCCCGTCGGCATCGTGCTGCAAGATCAGCGTATTGCCATAATCCAGCGGGTCGGCGTTATAGGTGAGGTATTTCACCCGACCGGCAAGCGGCGCGTAAACCGGGGTCATCGCGGGGGCAAAGACATCGATGCCCAGATGCAGGCTGCGGCGCTCTGGGCTGGCGGCGTCAGCAAATTGCGCCGTCTGGTACACGCTGCGCTTCTCTCCATAGCTGCCAAGGCCATAATCGACGCCCTGCGCGGAAAACCAAGCATCAAAGTGGCGGTCCGAAAACGCGGGCATTGCTGCAAGCTGGCCTTCGGTCAGCAGGGCCATGCTACGGGATTGGCCAAGTTCGGGCAGGAACAATGGCGCAGGCGTGATCCGGGCGAGATGCGCGCGCACCTGGTCCTCGGCGCGGATTGCAGGCAGGCCCTGCGCCACCCTCAAAACAGCGCGCAAAAGCTGTTGATCAACCGCCCGCAGCCGCGCGGCGGTCGTGCGCGCCCGATCATCACCCGAATCAAGGGCTGTCAAAATTGCCTCGAGCGAGACCCCTTGCCCCGCGATATGGCGCAAAGCATGGTAAAGGTCGCTCTTACCCGAGAGTTGCTCTATCAGGGATGGAGTCATCATGGCCTCCTGCGTTGCCAGAACACTGCGTTACTTCGTGCAGCTTTTGCAATCGGTCTTGCTTGGACCCGGCCCGAGGCATATCCAACTCCGAGAAATTGTCTAAGGTAGCCTTCGATGTCCTTGCGCTTTTCCCGTCTGACCGCGCTGTTGTTCTGCCTGCTGGCTGCGGCTTGCGAGCCCGGCAGCGGCCTGAGCCCGCGACCGGATCTTTCGGTGCTGGGCGGCACAATGCAGATTGGGTTGCCAAGCGGTTACTGCATCGACAAGGGCGCCAGCCGGGACAATGGTAGGACCGCGGTTGCGTTTCTGGGGCGCTGCGCCGCGAATGCAAAAACCCAACCTGCACTGATCTCGATCGCCATCGGAGAGCCCGGTTCGGCGGGTGTGATGACCGCGGGCGGGCCAGAGCTGGCGGCGTTCTTTACTTCGCCGCGGGGGCGCAAGACTCTGAGCCGCAACGGACGGGCCAAGGATCTGCGGGTGATTTCCGCATCGGGTGGCGACAACCTTTTGCGCCTGCACCTCTTTGACGCGCCGATTGGCGAGTATTGGCGCGCGATCACCGCGATTCGGGGTCGGTTGGTGACGATCTCGACCATCGGTTCGCGTGAACAGCCGCTTGCGCCCGTCGAAGGCCGCAAGTTGTTGGATGCGGCGCTGTCGCGGATGCAGGCGGCGAACCGCCAGAACCAATAGCGACCCGTGACAATAAAAGACCAAGGAAAAGGCTCTGCTCGGGTGTCTTAAGGGTGGAGTATTAACAATTTTGCGGCGATAAAAGAGCTGTTTCCATCACGGCAACAATTGCTGGGTTGAAAAGGGGTGTTATGGCTGGGCTGCTGTCAGGAATTGTCGACAAGTTTCTGCATCGTCGCTCGTTGCGGCGCTGGGGTCTGGCAGGCGAAGCCGCAAACTCGGCTGATCTCGATGCATTACGTGGCATGCGGTCACGAGCGCGGGCCTTGCGGCGTAATCTGGACCGGGTGATCCATGTCGCCGATTACCGTCTTGCGCTGCCGGTGATCGGGTCGAACATCATCCGCAAACCCTTAGGCACCGACTGGTCTTGGCGCCCCGAACTGTGGAAAGGTTCGCTGCCTGTGCCGGGGATGGCCTCGGTTCCTGGCAAGGCTGAAGTTTTTGCCGGCACAACCATCTTTCACGATTGTCGACGGTCCGAGTTGACCGCACGCCAGATCCGCAATGCCCGCGAGGCCGATATTGCCCCCTTCGGCTTTCGCATGGATGTGTTCCGCTTTGACGGATCGTTCCTGTCGCTGGTGCTGGATTTGCCCGAGGATGCGGCGCGCGGGTTGAAGCAAAAGCATGTGATCCGCATGGATGTGATCGTCGAGATGGAAAAGCCGTTGGAAATCTTTGCACGGCTGAACATCAAGCACGGGCCGAACGTAGAGCAAATCGTGCGTGAGCTGCCGCTGAACGAAGAAGAGGTGATGGTGGAATTCGATCTTGCCTATTCCAAGATGAACGAAAAGCGGGTCGAGCGGCTTTGGATCGATCTGATCTTTGAAGGGCCAGAGATGAACCAGATCATCCTGCGCGACGTCACCTTTAGCCGCCGTCCGCGCGCAGAACTGTAAAGGCAGCCGAATGGATACGACGCTTACCAAAACTCGAATCCGCGCCGGCGTCTGGGAGGGCGTGCTTTCGGGTGCGCCGACCGCGCCTGCACTGGAGGTTCTGCATCTCGAGCAACCATTGGCTGGGGTGACACTGACGGCGGTGCCAGACCGGTCGGGCGATTGGTTGGTTCGGGTGCCGATCCCGGTCGATGTGCTGTCCGAAGGCGTGCAAACCTTTATCATCCGCAACCGTGCTTCGGGCGAAAAGCTGCAACATTTCACGGTGATCACCGGGGTTGCAATGGAAGACGATCTGCGCGCCGAGGTCGATTTGCTGCGCGCCGAGCTTGATATGTTGAAGCGCGCGTTTCGGCGCCACTGTCTGGAAACCACGGGCTGAGGGTGACGCCGCGTTTCTGGTGACTCTGGCGCGCGGCGCAGGCATCCTGCGACAAACCGGAGGATTTCGATGCCCTATTCCCACCTGCTGGCCCCGCTGGATCTGGGCCATGTCACCCTAAAAAATCGGGTTTTGATGGGGTCGATGCATACGGGGCTGGAAGAGACCGGCGACTGGAACCGCGTAGCCGAATTTTATGCAACACGGGCGCGTGGCGGCGTGGGGTTGATGGTGACCGGCGGGATGGCGCCGAATGCCGAAGGCGGGGTCTTTCCAGGGGCGGCGGGGCTGTTTTCCGAGCAAGACATTGCCAATCACCGCGTGGTGACGGACCGCGTGCATCAGGCGGGGGGGCGGATCGCGATGCAGATTTTGCACGCAGGTCGCTATGCCTATTCCAAGGATTGCGTCTCGGCCTCGGCGATCAAGTCGCCGATCTCTCCCTTTGCGCCGCGAGAGTTGGACGCTGAGGGGATCGAAAAGCAGATCCGCGATATCGTCACGGCGGCAGAGCGCGCGAAGGCTGCGGGCTATGACGGGGTCGAGGTAATGGGGTCTGAAGGGTATTTCCTCAATCAATTCCTTGTCCGACACACCAATAAGCGCACGGACGCGTGGGGCGGGGATTATGCAAACCGCATTCGCCTGCCGGTCGAAGTGGTGCGGCGGGTGCGCGCGGCGGTGGGGCCCGCGTTCATCGTGATCTATCGCATCAGCCTGATTGACCTTGTGCCGGACGGGTCGACTTGGGACGAAGTCGTGCGGCTGGCCCGCGCGATCGAGGCGGCGGGGGCCAACATGCTGAACACCGGCATCGGCTGGCACGAAGCGCGGGTGCCGACGATTGCGACCTCGGTGCCACGGGCGGCCTTTGCGCATCTGACCGCGCGGCTCAGGCCCGAGGTCTCGATCCCCGTGATCACCTCGAACCGGATCAACACGCCGGACGTGGCCGAGGCGCTGCTGGCCGAGGGGGCTGCAGATATGGTGTCGATGGCGCGGCCTTTCCTTGCCGACCCTGACTTTGTGGCCAAGGCGGCGGCAGGGCGGGCGGATCTGATAGCACCCTGCATTGCCTGCAATCAGGCCTGCCTTGACCATACGTTTTCGGGCAAGCTGACCTCGTGCCTCGTCAATCCGCGCGCCTGCCATGAGACGGTTTTGACCTATTCCGCTGCGGCTGTGGCCAAGCGGATTGCCGTTGTGGGGGCAGGCCCCGCAGGCATGATGACGGCGCTGGTCGCCGCCAATCGCGGGCATAAGGTGGTGCTGTTTGATCGGGCAAGCGTGTTGGGTGGGCAGTTAAACCTGGCGCGACTGGTGCCGGGAAAGGAAGAGTTCGACGGGCTGGTCGACTGGTTCACCGCGGCAATTGCCGAGGCGGGGGTCGAGGTTCGACTGGGTGTCGAAGCGCGCCTTGACGATCTGCGCGGCTATGATGACGTCGTGATCGCGACGGGGGTGGTCCCGCGCGACATTGGTCTGGTGGGGCAAGAACGGGCGTTAAGCTATATCGAGGTCTTGCGCGGGGCAAAGGTAGGACCGAGGGTTGCGGTGATCGGCGCGGGGGGCATCGGCTTTGATGTCGCCGAGTTTCTGGTGAGCGGCGGTCAGTCTGTCACCGAGGATGTCGCTGCGTGGCGGCGCGAGTGGGGGGTTGGCGACCCTGCAAGTTCCGCCGGCGGGCTGGCCAAGCCTGCTCCAGACCCTGCGGCTCGCGAGGTTTGGCTGTTGCAGCGCAAGGCTGAAAAGCCAGGCCGGGGTTTGGGCAAGACGACTGGCTGGATCCACCGTGCTGCACTTGTCGCCAAGGGGGTCAAGATGATCGGCGGCGTGAGCTATCTGGGTATCGAGGCGGGCGGGCTGAGGGTCACGCGCGACGGCGTCGAAGAGCTATTGGAAGTAGACAATGTGGTGCTTTGCGCGGGGCAGTTGCCAGACCGTGCCCTCGCCGACCGTCTCACAGAGGCAGGCATTGCTGCGCATGTGATCGGCGGGGCGGATGTTGCGGCCGAACTGGACGCCAAACGCGCGATTGATCAGGCCGCGCGGCTGGCCGCACGGCTTTAGCAGACCGTCGTGCTAACCCATCAACGCATCTATGGCGTCTTTTACCGCCGCCATTGGCTTGGCGTTCGACCCCCAAGCCTTGACGACATTACCGTCCTGATCCAGCAGCACCTTGTTAAAGTTCCATCCAGGGGTGAAGCCGATCTGGCCTTTGACCCAGGTGTAAAACGGATGAACCTCGCCCTGAGCGACATGGGTAATGGTGGTCATCGGCAGGGTCAGGTCATAGTTCAGCGCGCAGAATTTCTTGACCTCGGCATCGCTGGAGAGTTCCTGATTAAAGTCATCCGACGGAACGGCAAGGATCACTGCCTTATCACCCAAGGTATCCGACAGCTTTTGCAGATCAGCATATTGCGGAGTATAGCCGCACATCGAGGCGGTGTTGACCACCAGCACCGGCTTGCCACGCCATTTGGCGGTGTCATATTTGCCGCCGTCAATGGAATCAAAGCTGAATGTGGGCGCGGACACGGCTGCAGACGCGGGTCGCAGGCTCAGTGTTGCAGGAGCCGTGAGTAAGGACAGAACCATCAGGCGTCGCGAAAGAGGCATCGCATATCTCCTACAAGGTGTTTCCAGTTTTACGCAGCGGTCGCGCGAATGGATCACTTGATCGAGCACAGCTTTTCAGGCCAAGTAAAATTCAGGCCAGTAAAATTCAGGCCGGAGTAAAAATCGCATTGCGGTTAAAGCGCAGTTTGCGCACCTCAAGCGCCTCGTGATAGCCAAGCTCGGCCATCAGGGCGCAAAAGGCATCATTGTTCTCGCGGTCAATCTCGACGAAAATCGTAGGCCTGCAACGCAAAAGCGTCTGACGCAGGCCTTCGACCACATCGATCTCCATGCCTTCAACGTCGATTTTCAGAAAGTCGATCTGCTGATCTGCCAGCAATTCGTCACCAGTCTTGATCTCGATATCGCCCATACCCGCCTGCAAAGTACCGGCGCCCAAATTTTTGTCGGGCACTGACATGCCAAACCCGCCCGAGGCCTCGCGCCCGACGCCCAGGCCCAGATGCCGCAGATCAACCCGATCGAGCAGGTTATTGATCAGCAGATTGGCGACGAGCAGCTCATATGCCTTCACATTCGGCTCAACCACAATGGATTTTGCCGCCTTGAGGCTCAGGAGCGCAAACAGCGTGTGATTGCCGATGTTTGTGCCCAGATCACAAAAGGTGTCGCCGGGTTTGATATAGGCGCGGATCGCCTCAAGCTCGTCGGGCTCATAGTATTTGCCCCGCCGGTGCTTGCGCTGGATGCGGTCATCGGGGTTGGAAAACGCGAATGTCACTTCGTGATCTGGCATCACCACGTGATTGGTCTGCACACCTTCGGGAAGTGCGAAGCTGGCAGGATCGTCGATCCATCCCTGAACATGCGGGGCAATCCGGGTGCGCGGTTTGCTGCTCGGTTTTTTCATTTAAGGGCCGATCTTCTAGGGCTAGCCGCGAATGGTATCGCCGCGTTGCAGGGTCGGAAAGAGCTCAATAATGTCGCCGCCGATCACCCCGCCGTGGGTCTTGCCGGCAATGATCTCGGCGGCGCGGCGGCCAATTTCATGGCGGCAGGCGTCCATCGTCGCAAGACGGATGGGCAAGCCGTCCAACAGCTCTACCCCGTTAAAGCCCGCAAGCCCAATCTGACCTGGCACGTCGAGACCCTTGTGCAGGCAGTAAAGCAGTCCGCCCGCCCCGATCATATCATTGGAATAATACAGGAAATCGACATTCGGACTGCGGGTCAGCACGGCTTCGGTCATCTCGCGACCCTTGAGCAGCGCCGAGCCGCCCGAGTAGAACTCGCGGTCAACCATGGCGAGGCCCGCTTTGGAAAGTGCGTCTTCAAAGCCTTCCAGCCGTTTGCGGGCGCGGTGGTCGTAGGGCATCATCGTACCCAGAAACGCAATATTGCGATATCCTGCGGCGATAATCGCCTCAGCCATTTGGCGCCCCGCACGACGATGTGAAATGCCAACGGCACTGTCAACAGGGGTGCCGTCAATATCCATGATCTCGACAATCGGAATACCCGCCTGCGCCATCATGGCCCGCGAGGCCTCTGTATGCTCCAACCCGGCGATGATTACGCCCGAGGGACGCCAGGACAACATCTCGTAGAGCACGGATTCTTCTCGGTCGGGCTGGTAATTGGTAATGCCGACGACGGGTTGCAGGCCAGTGTCTTCCAGTGTTTCAGTGATGCCGGTCATCACTTCGGGAAAGACCATATTCGACATCGATGGAATAATCACGGCCACGAGATTGACCCGCTGCGAGGCCAAGGCTCCGGCGATCTTGTTGGGCACATAGCCCAGACGGCGCGCAGCCTCGAGCACGCGTTCGCGCGTGGTTCCCGAAACATCCCCCCGATTTCGCAGCACACGACTAACGGTCATTTCGCTGACACCCGAAGCCTCTGACACATCACGAAGGGTCAGAGTGCGGCGCGGATCGGAAGTAGGAGGGGATGACACGTTGCGAGAGCCTATCTATTCGGTATTGCTTCACTGTTACCCCTAAAACAGCGCTTGTCCAAGCCTTCTGTCTCGGATATGTTAGCGGTAACGGCCTGACGGTCGACAAAATCCTGCGCGTCCTGCAAGCTCTCAACCCAGACGCGACGGACCTAAGGGGGAGTGGTGGGCCAAAAGTCACTCCCCCTACCCTTTCTTCGTGACGCGTTCCGCTCCAGTTGTTGCCGCCGCGCACTGCAGCGTATATGACGAAGCAGAAGGAAAGAGTGTCTGCGTAGCTCAGCTGGATAGAGCACAGGATTCCTAGTTCAAAATTGGGCGTTGCGCTCGGAAACGGCGCAACGGATCTGCTCAAATTCGGGGAACGCTCTGGCGCGCTTGCGCCGTGCCAATCCCGAGCCAAGCCCCGAAAGGGGAAGGTGTAGAGACTGGATGGGCAGCACCTAAGGGCTGAAAGGTCTAGGGTGAAGGGACAGTCCAGACCACGAACGCCCTAAAGGCGGCGGCGAAAGCCGAAGTGGTATGAATCCTGGGGCCGTGGGTTCGAATCCCGCCGCGGACACCATTTCCTTCAATACTTTCTTGGCCGCAAATACATCCCTGCTAACGCACTCAGGCTTGCGCAAGACGGGGCGCGATGGCCCCGTCGTCGTTGGGTAGGACTGCGCCCAATTTTGAATTCCGGGTGAATATAGGCCCGCGTGCCACAAGATTTTTCCCGCGCAAGGCGATTCGCGCTTCGGTATTCTCAGCGACAGACTCTGAAAAGATGCCGGGGCTGCGGATGCCCTCAACCCAAATGAATCGGGCTCAGAACGGTTTAATCGGCGTTTTTCGGCTAAACGCCACGAATTTGACAAAATTCTGCTGAAAGTTGGGCAGGTAGCGGCGGCAAGGAGAGGTTTCCGTTGTAAATACAACCTTAACGATAGTATCGTTACGGTTGAACGCGTGACCTCGATTGACGCTTCGTGTTTTTGAAAAGTGCTTCCGCCTTTGGCGCATTCCAGATGTTCAATCGCACCAAGGCCACAGGGACTTGGGTGCTAAACTCAACGACGACAGGCTCTGACAAGAATTGTCTTTAGCGCGCAAAACCTTGTAGCTTGAGACGCTTGGCTAGGAGCCACAAAGATAGGTGGCGATATGGTTTTCTGGACCTGCTTTACAGTCTATTTCTTGATCGCGGCGTTTGCCGTGTTCAGGTCCAGCCAAGAACAGAAGCGTCGCGGCGGCTTGCGCCCGATGCAAAGCGCTCTTTCGCTCTTGGCCTGCGCCGCATGGCCGCTAATGGTCGCTTTCGTACTGATTGCGACCCAGACCGAACGCAGCAACTTTGCAGGCGTCGAAGCGGAGCAATAGGCGCCGCGCACGGCTTTCAAGCCAGACTCCAAACCGACGACGGGGCTGTGCCCGGGTCTGATCAGGTGTTCTGTACTGTCAGGACCAATACACCCTTCAATCGCAACCTGATGCCCTAAATTTCGATCAGATTGTATGGCAAAACCGCCACGAATAAACGCGACGGGACATGCTCGTTTCAGTCAAAGAATCGGCTGCTAGGCGTCGAGATGCTCGACCGAAAGCGCGTTGGTTTGGATGAACTCGCGACGGGGCTCAACGACATCTCCCATCAATTTGGTAAAGATATCGTCGGCTTCTGCCAGATCATCAATCTTGACCTGCAACAAGGTGCGCGCCTCGGGGTCGAGCGTGGTTTCCCACAGCTGCTCGGGGTTCATTTCGCCCAAACCCTTGTAACGTTGCAAGGTAAGGCCCTTTTCGCCCTCGGCCAGCACAGATTTCAGCAGCTCGATCGGACCATGCACCAGTTGTTCGCGGTCCTTGCGGATCAGTCGGGCCGGATCGCGGTAATGGCTGCGGGTCTCTTTCGAAACGGCGGCCAGGCGGCGCGCCTCACCCGAGCGCAGGACAGCGCCGTCGAGCGTGCGTAACTCTTCGACACCACGCAGGACACGCGACAGCCGGATGCCGTGATCTTGTGTAATCCGGCCCGTCCAGCCCTTTTCATATTCAGCGGCGATCAGATTCAGCCGCTGTGCAACGGTGTCGGCCACGCCCTGCAAATCGCCGCCAAGGCTTTCGGCATCAAAGGCACCGGCGAGAGCGGCCTGTTCGAGAATCCCGCGCGGATAGTGCGTTGGGAAAGCATCAAGAATACGGCGGAACTGACGCGCACCCTCGACCACGCGGGCAAGGTCAGCACCGGCAATTTCCTCACCCGTGGGGAGTTTCAGAACCGCGCCTTCGACACCCATCTCGATCAGATAATCCTCGAGCGCGGACTGATCCTTAAGATAGACCTCGGACTTACCACGCGCGACTTTATAGAGCGGAGGCTGCGCAATATAAAGGAAACCTGCCTCGATCAGCTGCGGCATTTGACGGAAGAAGAAGGTCAAAAGCAGCGTGCGGATATGCGCGCCGTCGACATCAGCATCGGTCATGATGATGATCTTATGATACCGCAGTTTGCCCAGATTGAATTCATCGCGACCAATGCCGGTGCCCATCGCAGTAATCAGTGTGCCGATTTCCTGACTGGCAAGCATACGGTCAAAGCGCGCACGCTCGACGTTCAGGATCTTACCTCGCAGCGGCAGCACCGCCTGATTAGACCGAGAGCGCCCCTGTTTGGCGGAACCACCGGCCGAATCCCCCTCAACCAGGAAAAGTTCAGCCTTGGAGGCGTCTTTCTCCTGACAATCAGCAAGCTTGCCTGGCAGGTTCGACACGTCCAGCGCCGATTTACGGCGGGTAAGTTCGCGGGCCTTGCGAGCGGCTTCGCGGGCGAGAGCCGCCTCTACGATCTTGCCGACGATAATTTTGGCATTTTGGGGGTTTTCTTCGAACCACTCGGCCAGTTTTTCGTTCACGAGGTTTTCAACCGCAGGACGGACTTCCGAGGACACCAGCTTGTCCTTGGTCTGCGACGAGAATTTCGGATCCGGCACCTTGACCGAAAGCACACAAGTCAGGCCCTCGCGGGCATCATCGCCAGTGAAATCGACCTTTTCCTTCTTGGCGATCCCCGAGGATTGCGCATAGGCGTTGATTGTGCGCGTCAGCGCTCCACGCATGCCGGCAAGGTGCGTGCCGCCATCGCGCTGCGGGATGTTATTTGTAAACGGCAGCACCATTTCATTATAGCTGTCGTTCCACCACATCGCGACTTCGACCGTGATGCCATTGCGTTCACCAATCATATAGATCGGCTCAGCCATGATCGACGTCTTTGATCGGTCAATATATTTGACATATTCGCGCACGCCACCTTCGTAAAATAGCTCGGTGCGCAAGGGTTCGGCGGGGCGTTCGTCTTCGACAATGATGCGCACACCGGAATTCAGGAACGCAAGCTCGCGCAAGCGGTTTTCCAGCGTCTTGAAGCTGAAGTCGAGGTTGGAAAAAGTGCCCTCGGGAATGTTGGTTTTCGCCGAAGCCAGAAAGCGGACCTGCGTGCCGCGCTCGCCAGGAGCTGGACCGACCTCGTGAACGTGCGTGACGCATTCGCCGTGCTCAAAGCGGGCGTTGTATTCGACGTCATTGCGCCAGACGGTCAGCTCCAGCCATTCCGACAGCGCGTTCACCACGGACACGCCAACGCCATGAAGGCCACCCGAGACCTTATAGGCATTGCCAGAATCGTCTGTGTTGTTGAATTTTCCGCCCGCGTGCAGCTGAGTCATGATGACCTCGGCCGCCGAGACGCCTTCTTCCTTGTGGATATCGACCGGAATGCCACGACCATTATCGCGCACTGAAACCGAACTGTCGGCGTGGATTTTCACTGTCACCGCAGTGGCGTGACCGGCCAAAGCCTCGTCGATGCCATTGTCGACGACTTCGTAAACCATATGGTGCAGGCCAGAGCCATCATCAGTGTCACCGATATACATGCCAGGCCGCTTGCGAACCGCCTCTAAGCCTTTGAGAACTTTGATGGAATCAGCGCCATAGGATTCTGGCTTCTTGGCTTCTTCGGCCATGTGGTCTTCACCTCTTGCAATGCTGCAGTTTTATAGCTTTTCAAGGGGGGAATGTCACGCCTTGGACACAAGATTTAGCGGTTTAGCGCCAAGATTGCCAAGCCAACGCCAATCAGCAGTATGCCCGAGATCAGGTTCAATCGACGCAGCGCCGCAGGTGAGGACAAGAGCGCGCGGGCGCGGTGCAAAAACAGGGCAAGACCCAGATTTCCAAGCATCGGGATCACGGCCGAAGTGGCAAGTATCAGCGTGATATCGATCGGATGCACACGCGACAGATCAAAGAATCCCGGCAACACACCCATGTAGAACAGAATCGCCTTGGGGTTGCCGATCACCGCCGCGACGCCCACCAAAAAGCCCGCCCACATGCCAGGCCGGGTCATTCGGCTGTCAGTTGTCGGTCGTTCAGCGGGCTTTCGGATCAGCATTACGCCCATCAGCATGAAAACTCCCGCTGCAATCCAGCGCAGCAGCGCCAGAAAGTCGCCATAGAGCGACAAGACCCACGACAGCCCAAAGATTGCGCAAAGCGGCCAAAGCAGATCGCCCAAGGCCACGCCCACCGCCAGCGGCCAGGCGGCCGAAAAGCCGCCCGATAATGCGCGCGCCGTCAGGGCCACCCAGACCGGCCCGGGAATAACCCAAAGCAGCGCCATCCCCCCCGCATAGAGAAGCAATTGATGCAGTGTGATGGTCATGTGTCTATCCTTGAACTGCCCGCCTCATCAGAGACGGTAAGCCGTTGCGCGCGATCGCCAAGATGGTCGAACAATGATGCTTCGGTTCCCGTCATCAAAGCCTGCACGCCCAGACGGCACAGCTCGTCATAAAGTGCTGCACGACGTGCCGGGTCAAGATGTGCCGCGACCTCATCCAGCAACAACACTGGTGCTGCCCCCAGCTCAGCATGAAGGGTGCGCGCATTGGCAAGGATCAAGCTGATCAGCAGCGCCTTTTGCTCGCCGGTTGAACATTGATCCGCAGGCGTATTCTTGGCCCGATAGATCGCGCGCAGATCGCTGCGGTGGGGACCGATCAAGCTTCGCCCTGCCGCCATGTCGCGACGGCGGTTGGCCTCGAGGGCTTCAGCAAACTCTTCGACAGGCGGCTCCCCCTCGGGACCGGTCAGCGCAAGATCGGCCTGCGGAAACACCGTTTCGGCCCCGTCTTGCGCCGCCGCAAGCCGGATCAAAGCGTTCCGACGGTTGGCGGTCAATACCTGCGCGCTTTCGACCATCTGCGCCTCAAGAGCCCGATACCAATGCGGATCGCTGACCTGATCCTTCAACAAACGGTTGCGATCCCGCATCGCCTTTTCATAGCCCAGAACTGCCTCGGCATGATCGGGAGAAAACGAAAGGGTCATGCGGTCCAGAAACCGGCGGCGTCCCTCGGCGGCCTCGATCCACAGCCGGTCCATCGCAGGCACAAGCCAAAGCACGCGTGCAATCCGGCCCAACGCGGATTGTGGCACGACCTTCTGATCAATCCGCAGCGCGCGCGCCTCTCCCGCCTCAGCCCAGGTCTCGATGTGGTGGTCCGCGCCAAATCCCCTGATCTCCGCAGTGATTTTCCAACCCAGATTTTCCGGCTTTCGTGCCATTTCGACCAGAGCCGCCCGCCGCATCCCGCGCCCCGGCGACAACAGCGATACCGCCTCCAGAATGTTGGTTTTGCCGGCACCGTTGGCGCCGACAATCGCCACAGGCCGCCCATCAAAGATCACTCTCGCTGCGCGATGGCTGCGAAAATGCGACAGGTTCAGCGATGTGATGGCCAAGCCGCCCACGCCTTTCCCTTTCATACTGGGATAAATATCCTCGGGGGTCCGGGGGGCGAGCCCCCCGGCGCTCGCTTAGACGCGCATCGGCATGACGACATAGACGGCCGAGGTGTCGTTGCCCTCGCGCATCAGGGTCGGGTCCGCGGAAGAGTTGAAGAGGAACACCGCGTTCTCACGATCGACCTGGCTTGCGATTTCCAACAGATATTTCGCATTGAACCCGATCTCCAGATGCTCGTCGGCATAAGCCACGGCAAGGGTTTCTTCTGCCGCCCCCGAATCCGGTGCATTGACGGAGAGCACAAGGCGGTCTTCATCGAGGCTCAGCTTGACGGCACGTGACCGCTCCGAAGACACGGTGGCCACACGGTCGACCGCTTTGGCAAATTCCGACGCATCCACTTCCAGACGCCGCGTGTTTCCAGTAGGGATCACGCGGGTATAATCTGGGAACGTCCCGTCGATTACCTTAGACGTCAAGGTGATCTGCGGTGTGGCAAATCGCACCTTGGTTTCGGAAACCGAAACCGCAATCTGCGCGGAATCATCCTCAAGCAACTTTTTCAGTTCGTTAACCGTCTTGCGCGGCACGATCACGCCCGGCATGCCCTGAGCCCCCTCGGGCAGCGGTGCATCGATCCGCGCCAAGCGGTGGCCATCGGTCGCCACGCACCGCAGAACCGCGCCGACATCACCGGTCGAGATGTGCATATAGACGCCATTCAGATAGTAGCGCGTCTCTTCGGTCGAGATTGCAAACTTCGCTTTGTCAAACAACCGGCGCAGCACGGGTGCGGGCGCGGCGAAGTTCGATGAATATTCAGAACTTGCCATCACTGGAAAGTCTTCTTTCGGCAGCGTGGCAAGGTGGAAGTTAGACCGCCCTGCTGCGATGGTCAGCCTGCCCGAAGCGGGATCGTCGCTCAGCGCGACCAAAGCGCCATCGGGAAGCTTGCGCACGATTTCATGCAGCATGACGGCCGAAACGGTGGTCGCTCCGGCGCGTTCAACCATCGCAGGCGCGCGATCGACGACCTCGATATCCAGATCGGTGGCGCGGAACGAGACAGTATCGCCCTCGGCCTCGATCAGCACATTGGCAAGGATCGGAATGGTATTACGACGCTCGACAACCGACTGGGCCTGCGAGAGCGCCTTCAAAAGGGTGCTGCGTTCGATGCTGATCTTCATTTTCGTTCCCCTTGCCGACCCCCCTCAGCGGGGAGGTCGAAACTATCCGGTTTTGGCCGGTTCACAAGCATTTTCGGGACTTTGGGGTTGATTAAGCGGGCCGTCAAGCCCGCCTTGGCCCGCTCAGGACTGCAACAGACGCCGCAGCAGCTGCAAATCGTCGCTCAATTGCGAATCAGAGGTCATCAGCTCTTCGATCTTGCGCACGCCGTGCATGATGGTCGTGTGATCGCGTCCGCCAAAGCGTCGCCCGATCTCGGGCAGGCTGCGCAGGGTCAACTGCTTGGCCAGATACATCGCAACCTGACGTGGACGGGCAATGTTGCGCAGGCGTTTGGGTCCGATCATATCCGAAAGCCGAATGTTGTAATGCTCGGCAACCTTGCGCTGAATTTCTTCGATCGTCAGCTTGCGATCCGAGGCGCGCAAGATGTCGGCGAGGCAATCTTGCGCAAGTTCCAGCGTGATCTCACGCCCCACGAGCGAGGCAAACGCGAACAGGCGTGTCAACGCGCCTTCCAGCACCCGCACGTTGGTGGTGATGCGATGGGCAAGGAATTCCAGAACGCCGGTGGAAATCGTCAGGCCTTTGTATTGGCTGCTGTAAAATTCGGCCTTTTGCTGCAAGATACCAAGGCGCAGTTCGTAGTCGGTCGGGTGCAGATCGACAACAAGCCCGCACTGCATGCGCGACTTGATCCGGTCCTCCAGATCCTTGATTTCGCCTGGTGCACGATCGGCCGAAATGACGATCTGCTTGTTCTGGTCCACCAGCGCGTTGAAGGTATGAAAGAATTCCTCTTGGGTCGAATCCTTGCCTGCAATGAATTGCACATCATCCACCATCAGCACGTCGACAGAGCGGAAAATCTCTTTGAAATCCATGATCTGTTTATCACGCAGCGCCTGCACAAAACGATACATGAATTGTTCGGCAGACAGATAGAGCACGCGCAACTGCGGCTGACGGACCTGAAGTTCATGCGCGATGGCATGCATCAGGTGCGTTTTTCCCAGCCCGACGCCGCCATAAAGAAACAAGGGGTTAAAGCTGACCGGCCCCCCCTCGGCCACGCGGCGGGCGGCGGCATGGGCCAGCTCATTTGGCTTGCCGACAACAAAGCTGTCAAAGGTAAAGCGCGCATCCAGCGTGGCGCCAGGCAGTTCGTCATCGCTGCGGCGGGCGGGTGGCTTGGCGGCGCGCGCAGGTTTGGGCGCGGCGGGCAAAGCCGGCGCGTTGGCAAGTTGTGTTGGAACGGTGAAAATGGCGCGCCCCGCCGGAAGGCCCTCTGCGTTCAGAAGCGAGAGGATATGATCGGAAAAATTGCGCGAAACCCAATCGCCAAAAAATGCCGTTGGCACCTCGAAACGGGCAATCCCGTCTGAAAGGTCGGTCAGCTGCAGCGGCTCGATCCAGCTGGTATAATTGTTTTTTCCGATCCGCTTTGCGAGCGTTTCGCGTACCTTGCACCAGGCATCATTTGGCATTCTTTAACGTCCCCAAGCGCCTTTCACAGGAATGAACCCGCGGCACCTTCTATTTTTTCCACACACCCACACTTCACCTTCCGCGCGCCGAGCAAACAGGCACGCCCCAAACTCAAGGGCTCGCAGATGTCCAAGGATACGGCAGGCTTGTATCCGGGATCTCCCGGAACAGCACCTGGCCAAACGCACAAGCTAATTCTAAGCCTGCAAGTTAACACATTGATCTTATAGAGTTACTTCGGGATTCGATTGGCAGCGCAACCCAAAGTTTACTTGTAAGATAGTGTTCATATTCTCAGACGAAGTGAATCGTTGGACCAAACTAGCAAGTGCCAGCGCGGCCCTGCAACCGATCTTGTTGCTTGACAGAACTTTGGTCAACCGAATCTCTCAGCCTTGGCAAATTGGCAACGCCGCGGAAAGAATAGTTCAAATTCGTATCACGATCGGGGGCGGAAACGCCTTGCGGCGGCGCGAGGTTTACGACAGCAAACGCCGATTCTGATGCCCCGCGCTCGGGGCAAAAACCAAAGGGCGCAGCCCTCACGGGTGCGCCCTTTGGTTCATCGATTCGAAAGCCGATTATGCAGCAGGGGTCGCCAGCGCTTTGACGCGCGATGCAAGGCGCGAGATTTTACGCGACACGGTGTTCTTATGCAGAACGCCTTTGGTCACGCCGCGTGCCAGCTCGGGCTGCGCGTTTTTCAGAGCGAGAGCCGCTGCTTCTTGGTTCCCCGAAGCCAGAGCTTCTTCAACTTTGCGCAAGAAGGTGCGGATGCGCGAACGGCGCGCTTTGTTTACGTCGGTGCGCGCTTCGGTCTGGCGGACGCGCTTTTTGGACTGGGCAGTATTTGCCATTGGTGTGTATCCCTTGGGGTCGGTTTAAAACGGTCGCGTAAAAGCCCAAGGCCCCCTCAAAAATGAAGGGATGATTCTTGCCTAAGCGGGCCCACACGCATGTAAGCGATGCCTTTAGGGCAAGTTGGCCCAGAAGGAAACAGGGTTTTTCAGCGATCCTTGAACTTTGGCGCGCGTTTTTCGATAAAGGCGGCCATTCCTTCGGCCTGATCTTCGGTGGAAAACAGCGCGCCGAACATGCGGCGTTCAAAGACCAAGCCTTCTCGCAGGGTCGTCTCAAGTGCGCGATTAACCGATTCCTTGGCCGCCATCACTGCGATCTGACTTTTACCGGCGATCTTTCCGGCGGTTTTCAGCGCCTCATCCACCAATTCAGCCGCAGGGACCACGCGCGAGACCAGCCCCGCACGCTCGGCCTCGGCCGCATCCATCATGCGGCCCGTCAGATTCATCTCCATCGCTTTGGACTTGCCAACCAGACGGGTGAGACGCTGGGTGCCACCAAGGCCGGCAATCACGCCAAGATTGATCTCGGGCTGGCCGAATTTCGCAGTGTCAGCCGCCAGAATGAAATCGCACATCATCGCAAGCTCGCAGCCACCGCCCAGAGCAAAGCCCGCGACGGCGGCGATAATGGGTTTGCGGATCTGCTCGATCACCGCGACTTCGGCGGCAAATGTGTTGCGGGTGAACATGTCGGCAAAGCTCTGCTCGGCCATTTCCTTGATATCCGCCCCTGCGGCAAAGGCCTTATCCGAGCCGGTCAGCACAATACAGCGCACCATGCTATCCGCATCGCAGGCCTTCAGAGCCACCGCCAACTCTTGCATCAGGCGGGCGTTCAGCGCGTTCAGTGCCTCGGGCCGGTTCAGTCGGATCAGGGCGACGTGGTCAGTGATTTCGACCAGCAGAGTGTCATAGGGCATCGGCGTCTCCTTTGCAGGCTGGTTCAGGTTTGGCAGGTGGCACAATAAAACGAGGACCGCCCCGACTGAGTGATCCGCAAGATTGGTGCGGCGCAGTTTGGACAAGGTTGGCCTTCGCGACCATAGACGGCAAAGGCCTTTTGGAAATATCCAAGTTCGCCATCGGTGCGGCGATAATCCTTCAGGCTGGAGCCACCCGCCTCGATTGCTTCGCTCAAAACCTCGCGGATGAGCGGCACAAGCGCGCCCGCGTTGCGGATCGTACCGGCGAGCCGCTCAGGCGCGATGCCGGCGCGAAACAGCACTTCGCAGACATAGATATTGCCCAGGCCAGCCACCAACTGCTGATCCAGCAGGGCGGTCTTGATGGGCGTTTTGCGCCCGACAAGCCGCGCCGTCAGATAGGCCTCGTCAAAAAGGTTGCCCAAAGGCTCTGGCCCGATTCGCGCCAAGAGCGGATGCTCGGCCGCATGCGCCGTCGGCATCAGGTCCATCGCGCCGAACCGGCGGGCATCGTTGAAGGTCACCCGAGCGCCACCTTGCAGATGCAACACCACATGGTCATGCTTTTCGGCTGCGACATGTTCATAAAAGAAGTCGCCCAGCGTGATGCCCGAAACCAGCATCCGCCCCGACATCCCCAAATGGATCAACAGCGTTTCACCGGTATCCAGATCGGCGAGGATATACTTTGACCGCCGCCGCAGCTCCGTCACCCGAGCACCCGTCAAACGCGCAGCCATCCGCTCGGGCAAGGGCCAGCGCAAATCGGGGCGATTGACGTCAGCGCGCTCGATCACGCGCCCTTCCATCGCTGGCAAAAGCCCGCGGCGAACGGTTTCAACTTCGGGCAATTCAGGCATAGGGCCCCTTGGACAGATCGGCGCATTGAGGCGGCGGAGTTAGCAGACTATATAGAGGGGCACAAAGACAGGACAGCAAGCCCCATGAGCGAAGAAAACACCACGCATTTCGGCTTTCAGACGGTGCCAGAGGCCGACAAGGCAGGCATGGTGCATGGGGTCTTTACCAATGTGGCCAGCAAATACGACATCATGAACGATCTGATGTCAGCCGGCATGCATCGTTTGTGGAAAGATGCGATGATGGATTGGCTGGCACCGCGCGCGGGCCAGCACCTGCTGGATGTGGCCGGGGGCACCGGCGATGTGGCCTTTCGCTTTCTGCGCCGCGCCGAAGGATCGCAGGCGGTGGTTCTGGACATGACGGAATCGATGCTGGTCTCGGGGCGTCAGCGCGCCGAGGCTGGGGCGATGGCCGAACGGTTGGAATGGGTGGTCGGCGATGCGATGGCCCTGCCTTTCGCGGACAACAGCTTTGATGTCTATACCATCTCTTTCGGGATTCGGAATGTGACCCGCATTCAGGATGCTTTGCGCGAGGCATACCGCGTGCTGCGGCCCGGCGGGCGGTTGATGGTGCTGGAATTTTCCCGCATTCCCAATGATTTGGCGCAGTGGGTCTATGACAAATACAGCTTTAACGTGATTCCGGTCATGGGGCAAGTTGTGGCGGGAGATCGCGATTCGTATCAATATCTGGTGGAATCAATCCGCAAGTTTCCCGATCAGGAAACCTTTGCCAGCATGATCCGCTCGGCTGGCTTTGATCAGGTGAAATTCCGCAACCTGACCATGGGCATTGCGGCGCTGCACTCGGGCTGGAAACTGTGAGAGGCCCGCACAACCTGTGGCGCCTGATCCGCACCGGAGCGACCTTTGAGCGGACCGGTGCAATGGCGCTGGCACTTGAGGCGATGGAGGTGCCGCCGCGTCTGCGAGTCGCGGCGCGTCTGCTGGGCTGGCCGTTCAAATGGCTGGGCCTGCGTGGCGATCCTGCCTTGCCGCCGGTCACCCGCGCACTCACAGCGTTGGGTCCCGCCTATATCAAGTTTGGTCAGATCCTATCGACCCGCCCTGATATTGTTGGTGCAGAACTGGCGCAACAGCTGAAGTATCTGCAAGACCAGTTGCCGCCGTTTTCCACCACGGTTGCCAAATCAATGGTCGCCGAGGAATTGCGCCTTCCGGTAGACGACGTTTTCTCCAGCTTTTCAGAACCGGTTGCCGCAGCCTCGATTGCCCAGGTGCATCGCGCAACGCTGGCCGAAAACGGGCGCGACGTCGCGGTGAAAGTGCTGCGTCCCGGGATCGAACGCGCCTTTCAAAAAGATATCGACGCGTTCTATTTCGCAGCGCGCACGATCGAGCTGCTGTCGCCTGCCTCACGGCGGCTGCGCCCGATGGACGTTATCGCCCACTTTGAAGGCGTCGTATTGGGCGAGTTGGATTTGCGGCTGGAAAGCTCTGCCGCGTCAGAATTCGCGGACAACACCAAGCAAGACGCGGGGTTTCAGGTTCCCAAGGTGATCTGGGAGCTTTCGGGCCGCTCGGTCATGACGCTGGACTGGGCCGAAGGTATCAATCTGGCCGACAATGTGGCCCTTGATCAGGCGGGGATAGACCGCAAGGCGCTGGCGGCGCGCGTGCTGCACCTGTTCCTCAGCCATGCGCTGCGCGATGGCTTTTTTCATGGCGATATGCACCAGGGCAACCTGAAGGTTGCTCTGAACGGCGACCTGATTGCCTATGATTTCGGGATCATGGGGCGAATCGACGAATATACCCGCCGCGTCTATGCCGAAATCCTGATGGGCTTCATCCGCAAGGATTATCGTCGCGTTGCCGAGGTGCATTTCGAGGCAGGCTATGTTCCGGCCAACCGCGACATCGATGAGTTCGCCCGCGCGCTGCGGGCCGTTGGAGAGCCAATCTTTGGGCTTGATGCCACGCATGTCTCGATGGCGCGACTGCTGTCCTATCTCTTCGAGGTGACCGAACGTTTTGGGATGGAGACCCGGACCGAGCTGATCCTTTTGCAGCGCACGATGGTTGTCGTCGAGGGCGTTGCGCGCGGACTGGACCCGCATATAAACATCTGGCAAGTCGCCAAACCCGTGGTCGAGGCCTATGTCGCCCGTAACGTCGGCCCGATGGCGTTGTTGCGCGATCTGGCCCAGACGGCGCGGGTGCTTGGACGGTTTGGCCCACGGCTGCCGCGCATTGTCGAGGCGCTGCTGATCGCGCAAGCAGAGCAACCCAAGCCGGTCGATAACAGCCCGCGTGCTTTCGGGTTGCGCGTGGTTCTGGGGGGGCTTGTGCTGCTGGGGTTAGGCGTCTGGCTGGGCAAGCTGCTTTGACTACGGCACCCGCAGTGCGGTAATATCTGTCGCTGCGACCTGAACACCGCCGTCCAGAATCAATGTGGTGCCACTGGCCCCACCCTGCGCCTCGAGGATACGCGCATAAGATTGGACAGGGCCGGCCGTACCAATTTGCTCGCCATCGCGATAGCTTTCGAGACTCAGCGTGTAAATTCCCTGCGGCAAGGGGTCGCCCGAAATGCCCGCGCCAAACCACTGGTAAGAACTTCCGTCCAGCGGCACGTCCTCGCGCCCCACGACATTGCCTTGGGCATTTGTTGCCACCAAGACGGCGCGGTCTGCCAGATTGTCCGGCTTATAGCTGACGTTAATCGCCGAGTCGCCCAGCATCACCGGCGCGGCAGAGCGGGCCTGCTGGCCAACCCATCCAGCAAGCTGCGCCATCCCGAAAACGCCGAATTGCCCCCCGAGACTCTCCAACAACTGGTTGGTTCTGGTCTGCTGCTCAACCCCTGAAAACGTGGCCAACTGCACCGCAAACTGAGCCGAATCCATGGGGCTGAGCGGATCCTGATTTTGCAGTTGCGTGGTCATCATTTTCAAAAAAGTAGTGTAGTCAGACGTGACTTTGGGAGATGTCGATGTCGCCGCTGCAGGGGCAGCGGAAGCGGGAGTTGCGGAAATCGTTGTCGTGTCCATAGGTGAACCTTTCACAGACGAATATTGAGCCCATGCGTATCGCTTTGCTGCGGCGGCGCGGTGGGCGTCGGCCGTACGATGGGATCGGCGGGAACGAAATCTTCCGAGAGAGCAAAGCTGGCAGCGCTATGCTGCTGGGGGTGTGACTGCTGCCCCCAGCGGCCAAAATCGAGAGAAGCGCCGGAAAAACCAGCCTCACGAAATTCGCGCATCAGATCACTGCCGTGGCGACGCAACATGTCCATGGTTTCGGGTCGCTCTGCGCTGAGCATGACCGTGACCGTATCTCCATGATGGCGGATCTGAAACTTAACGCGCCCAAGTTCTTCTGGCGAAAGCAAAACCTCGACCTGACGCTCAATCGCGGCGGGGGCTTGATGCAACAATTGACTGTGCAGATTTGCAGGTGCCACGAGTGCCGAGCGCGTCGGGTTCGGCGCGGGGTCGGACGGCCGATGCGTCGACGCAAGCGCGTTCAAGTCCTTGTCGGCAGCGATGGCGATCTGCTGAGTTAGGTGCTCATCTGCATTTGCGGTAGGTTCGACAGGTGGATGTGCTGGAGCGACGCTATTTTGGTCATTATCTGGTGCAGGGATGGATTTAGAATCTGCGATAGCATCCGACGCCCGGCCCGTCTTCTTTTGCGCTGCAAAACGATCTGATCCCGTGACCTTGGCAATGACTTCTTGCCGCAAGACAACAAAAGACTCTGTCTGATGCCCGTGGTCCCGATTTTCAGGTGCGGTGTATTGAGTCTCAGCAGGCTGGACCAGACCGGTGGCATGAACAAGTTTCGGACTCTCGGTGCGGCTGAACACCGTTTCACGGGCGCCATTGGTGGAACCCTCAGGCGCTGCAAAGACGCGCGCGTTTGATGCGGTGCTGGCGGTCTGCATTTGGCCCGCCTCAGGCTGGACCAAAGTCGACTCTGGAACATTGATCTCTTCCGATGTGATCGCCGTCTGTTGCGCCGGAAGGATTTCCCCTGAGTCGATGTCTGCGCTCGCTGGCGCGGCTTCGGAACGCATGTTTGTTGTGATTTGAGCCGGTTTCGGCGGCGGCTTTCTTGCTTCGACGAACAACGGAGCCGCTTTCGTCTCGGCCCCGTTCGGGTCGCCAGGCTGGGATGACGGCCCCAGATCGGGCTGAAGCAGAACGACATCGCGTGGCTTGGCAGAGTTCGAGTCAGCTTGAACCCACGTCAAGGTCGTCAGCGCGGCGCTCGAATCACTTTCGAGCTGTGCGGTCGGTTCGCTCAAAGAACGTGTTTTGGGCTCGGGCAGTGGAATTTGAACGGGTTGACCAAACATCTGAATCAAAATCGACGTGTCCCCAGTGGGGTCATCCTGTGGATCCTGCTGGGTCTGCGCATCCATCATGCTGAGGAAATCGCCATCTGGCGTTGCCTTGTCTGACATGTTTGAGGCCGGCATTACGCTGGCAAAGGGAAGACGTAGCTGTTCAATCATGGGTCACCGACTTCTGCCGTTATGCCCCCATATATTTGCGCCATTGGTTACCACTTGTTTACCGCCACAGCTGATATTCAAGAAAATCCGACTCAATAGGAGCCCACGATGGACCCATTGTCCCCACTCAACCAACTAAGCAGCAAGCCTCCAGTACCCCAACCCGACAGCGCCCTGATGATCAAGGCTAAGGAACTCGAGGCCAGTTTTCTGTCAGAAATGCTGGGCTATGCGGGGCTGGGCGCGAGCGAAGGTAGCTTTGGCGGCGGCATCGGCGAAGAGCAATTTGCGTCGTTCATGCGCGAGGCTCAGGCCAAACAAATGGTGGCCCACGGCGGCATAGGGCTTGCTGAACAGTTGTTTCGTGCAATGTCGAAAGGACAACTCAATGCAGACGGAAACTGACATCGAAGCGATGATGGATGCGATGCATCAGGCTCTGGTCACGGCGGATTTTGCCCAGCTTCAAGATCTCTCACCTAATTTGGAAGCCGCCCTGGCACGTCTGACGCCAGAAATGGGGCGCCGCCAGATGGCGCACCTGCACAGCAAAGCCAAACGAAATGCGGCTGCGGCACTGGCTGCGGGTAAGGGCGTGCGCGCAGCGCTGCAAAGGCTGGAAGAAGTGCGCGAAAACGCAGCTGGCCTCATGACCTATGATGAAAAGGGCAAACGTCCGGGCAAGGGTGGCGGGAAAGAGTTATCGCGCAGGGTTTAAGTTTGCCTCAAATGCTGCACAAGTCGCCGACTCCGATTAGGACATCATTAGCACTTCGAAGGCCATCTTGATCTTGCATTCCACGACGGGGTGGCGCGTTCAGATAGAGACTGAACGCAGCGGTCAGAACGCCTTATCAGCCGTCTTCGGTGACGGTCACAACGCTTTGCGCAAAGCGCGGGCAGATACGAAGGAACTATCAGATGTCGTCAATTTTGACCAACAACAGCGCCATGGTTGCCCTGCAAACCATGAAAAGCATCAACAAAAGCATGAGCATGACGCAGTCGGAAATCTCGACCGGCAAATCGGTTTCGACTGCAAAGGACAATGCAGCAGTCTGGGCAATTTCCAAAACGATGGAATCGGACGTCAGCAGCTTCAAAGGCATTTCTGACAGCCTTAACCTTGGCTCGTCGACGATTTCGGTCGCCCGTCAGGCGGCAGAGACCGTGACGGACCTGCTCACGCAAGTGAAGACCAAGATCGTTGCTGCACAACAAGACAACGTCGACCGGAACAAGATCCAGACCGACGTCGTCCAGCTGCAAAAGCAAATCGAATCCGTCGTCGGTGCGGCGCAGTTTAACGGTCTCAACATGGTCAACAACTCCAACAGCGTCGATATTCTATCGTCGCTTGATCGGAGCGCAGGCAGTGTCACCGCATCGTCGATTTCGGTCTCCGGCCAAAACCTTTCGACCGGGTCTTATGTGAAAAACGATGTCTTCGTCGCCGGCACCGCAAGTTCGATTTCCACCGATGCCGATACCTTCGTTATGAACCTGGACAAAGCCAGTGGCGCAAGTGATTTCACCATCCAAGATGGTGCGAACGCTTGGACTGCGGGCGACAAAATCAGCTTGAACATCGGCAGCAAGACGGCAAGCTATACCGTCTCGGCCAATGATCTGGCCACGGGCAATTCCACGATCGATCTGATCGCGGCCGGTCTCAAGAACTCGATCGACTCACTTGGAATTACCGGCCTGACGGTTGGCTATGACAGCGGTAACCCCGGCCAGCTTACGTTCGCCACGGGTGACGGGCTGACGCCAACGACGCCCGCTGCGGCAAACGATTTGACTATCACCGGACAATATACCAATGCGGGATCTGGTGGTCTCGCTGCGCTGAACACGATCGACGTTTCGACAAAAACTGGTGCTGCAACAGCGTTGGGCAATATCGAGGGCCTTTTGTCGACGGCGATCGATGCGGCTGCGGCCTTCGGTTCAGCGCAAAGCCGTATCGAAATTCAGACTTCCTTTGTCAGCAAGCTTTCGGACGCGCTGAAATCCGGCATCGGCACCATGGTCGACGCGGATATGGAGGAAACTTCGGCACGTCTGCAGGCCTTGCAGGTGCAACAGCAGCTGGCCACTCAGTCGCTGTCGATGGCAAATCAGCAGCCGCAGAACATCCTGTCGTTGTTCCGCTAACGGTCACGGCCGAAGGGTCCCGGCCCTTCGGCCAACCTTGATCTTCAGATTTCCAGGAAGGAACTGCTGTGACCGCCCATTTCTCTGCGGCACGGTCCGTCTACGCACGGCCCGAAGCCACTCTCAAAACCCCCCGTGCGCTTGAATACGACATTCTGGCTCGCGTCACCCAACGCCTTACAACGGCTTGGAGTCGTCGCTCAGAGAATTACCCCCAGCTTGCCGCGGCGTTGGAGGAAAACCAGCGCATCTGGTCAACCCTTGCCAGCGATGTCGCCAGCCCCGGTAACGGCCTGCCTGCAAAGCTGCGCGCGCAGCTCTTTTACCTCTACGAATTTACAGCCAAACACAGCCGCGATGTGCGCGACGACAAGGCTTCGGTTGAAGTTCTTATCGATATCAACACCGCTGTCATGCGCGGCTTGCGGGGCCAGGGGGGTGTGCAATGAGCGGACTTGTTCTCAAACTCGGGCCCCATGAACGCGTCTTGATCAATGGCGCCGTCATTGAAAATGGTGAAAAGCGGTCGCGGCTTGCGATCATGACTCCGAATGCGAACATTCTACGGCTGCGGGATGCGATCCACCCCGAAGAGGTAACCACTCCTGTCAAACGCGTGTGCTACATAGCGCAGCTGGTTCTGTCTGGGGATGCCGTGGCAAGCGACGCTAAGCTGCAATTGCTGCGTGGGATTGAACAGCTCAGTCAGGTCTTGACGGATCACGACAGCCGCAATCTGCTGGCGCAAGCGACGGATTTCGTGCTGGAAGAGCAGCACTATCAGGTGCTGAAAACCCTGCGCAGCCTGCTGCCAAGGGAAGAGCGGCTGTTTGCAGCCAAGCTGTCATGAGCTACACCCCAGCCATCCCGCTGACCGGCTATGCTGGCTGGGCCTTTTTGAAACGCACGATGGCCAGTCAACAGACGGCCATGGCTGCCACGACGGAAATCAAGAGCGATGAGGCCTACTTTCGCGAAAATATCGGCAAGATTTCGACCGCCGAGGATCTGGTTGGCGATCGTCGCTTGCTTAAAGTGGCTTTGGGTGCCTTTGGTCTTTCTGCTGATATCGACAATAAATATTTCATCAAAAAGGTGCTGCAAGATGGCACGCTGAACACGACTGCTTTGGCCAATAAGCTTGCTGATAAACAATATCTAAAGCTGTCTGCGGCCTTTGGATTTGGTGATTTTCCCGTCCCCAGCACCAAGATTTCCACCTTTCCAGACAAAATTCTGGAGGCCTACAAGGCACGTCAGTTCGAAACTGCCGTCGGAGAGCAGGACGGCGATCTTCGCTTGGCGTTAAACCTCGAGCGTGAGCTGCCGGCACTTGCGGCCAAAACCAGCAGCGACGACACAAAATGGCTGACGATCATGGGAAACACGGCTCTTCGTTCGGTGTTTGAAACGGCGCTTGGTTTGCCTAAGAGTATTGGGACATTGGATATCGACCAACAACTGACCGCGTTCAAAGACAAATCGCAGGCTCAGCTGGGCAGTGCATCTCTGAGCCAGTTTAGCGAACCTGCTGCGATGGACAAACTGGTCAAACGGTTCTTGCTGCGCTCGGAAGTTGCGAATTTTTCCCAATCGAGCAGCAGCAGTACCGTTTTGGCAATGATGCAGCAAATTGTAACAAACGGCCGTCAGCGGTTCAGGTGATTTTCACCTGACGGAGATCAAGAACCGCTTGAAGCCTCTCGAAACTGCCGCTGACCCCCTCGATTGGCGCATTTTCTGCAAGGAAAGCATCCAGCGCGGGCCATAGCTTGATAGCGCGATCGACCATCGGATCGGACCCTTTTGCGTAGAGACCGGCCTGGATCATCATCTCGGCGCGGTCCCAAGCGCCCAGAATCTGACGAGCCTCGGAAATCAGCGCGTTTTCGGGGTCACTTGCCGCGTCGGGCAGACTACGTGACACAGACCGCAGCAGATCAATTGCGGGATAGCGACCGCGCTCGGCAATCTTTCTGTCCATCACCACATGACCGTCCAGCACACCACGCAAGATATCCGCGATGGTTTCCTCCATGTCAGACCCTGCGACCAGCACGGAAAACACAGCGGTAATGTCGCCCTCGCCTTCCGGACCGGGCCCAGCGCGTTCCGCAAGTGACATGATCGCCTGTGCAACCGACGCAGGATAGCCGCGCAGTGCGGCCGTTTCGCCCGAGGCAAGCGCCACCTCACGATGCGCCTCGGCAAAACGCGTGATCGAGTCGGCGAGAAACAAAACATGCAAGCCTTGCGCCCGAAAGTGTTCAGCCACGGTCATAGCCGCCAAAGCACAGCGACGGCGCGCCAAGGCCGATTGATCCGATGTCGCCGTAACCACAATCGAGCGTGCCATCCCCTCGGGACCAAGCACTTTTTCCACAAACTCGCGCAATTCGCGCCCCCGCTCGCCGATGAGCGCGATCACCACGACGTCAGCCTCAACTCCGCGCGCAAATTTCGCCAAAAGCGAAGATTTACCGACACCAGAGCCAGCAAAAAGCCCAATACGCTGCCCCCTCACCAAAGGCAAAAGCGTGTCAAACACCGCGACACTGGTCGAGAGCCGTTCGCCCATCCGGCCACGCGACGCGGCAGCGGGGGCCTCGGCACGAACAGGTCTGGGAATCGCCCCCCGGAACAAGGGCTTGCCATCCATCGGGCGGCCATAGGGATCGACCATGCGCCCGATCCAAGAGTTATCGGGGGCAAGGCTGGCGGGCCCCATCAGCTCCACCTCCGCGCCAATAGCCAGGCCCTCCGATGGGCCTTCAGTCAGCACTAGCGCACCCAGCGAGGTCAGATTAAGCACCTCGCCCGCCAACCTGCCGTTGATGAGCACGCGATCGCCTTGGCAGGCGGTTTTGCCGAGCCCGGTTACCAGAACCGTCCCTCGCGATATCTCGGCGACCCGCCCGAGCGGGTTCGAGACCGCAACAACTGAAATTTCTGCGCACAGGGTATCGAAAACATGGCCCATCGGATTCTCCGTCTGTTGGCTGCTTACCCTTTCTAAAGGAATCACCCTTAAATCTTGGTGAAGCGACCAAGGGAGAATCCCGATGTTTGAAAACTTAGAGCTGACCAGAATGGCGAATGCGATGGCGCAGCAGGCCGGTGCCCGTTTGGGGGTCATCGCCCGCAATGTGGCGAATGCCGATACGCCTGGCTTCAAGGCGATGGACCTTCCGTCCTTTGCCGAAACCTATCAAAATAGCGATTTTGCGATGCGTGCAACGCGAGCTGAGCATTTCGATGCTGCGACCGACGCGTCCCAACCGCAATTGCAACCGCGTCGCACCAAAGGCGCGGACGCACCCAACGGCAATACCGTCTCGCTGGAACAAGAGATGGTGAAAATGGCCGACGTCCGCCAAGACCATGAAATGGCCTTGGCGATCTATCGCAATACCACCGACATCCTTCGCGCCAGCCTTGGCAAAAGTCGTTAGGGGCTGACATGAACGACCTTACCTCATCACTTTCTCTTGCCGCCTCCGGAATGGAGGCTCAAGCGATGCGGCTGCGGCATGTCTCAGAAAACATCGCCAATGCCGATACCCCCGGATACCGACGGAAAACCGTAGGATTTCATGAGGCTATGGATAGCGGACTGGTTGAAACCAGCCGTGTTCATCTGGATCAGAGCCCGCTGGAAAGCATCTTTGATCCCGGCAATCCACTGGCCGACGCCTCGGGCCACTACAATGGATCGAACGTCGATTTGGTGGTCGAGATCGCGGACGCACGCGAAGCGCAGCGAAGCTATGACGCGAACCTCAAACTCTTCGACCAGACGCGTCAAATGACGCAGAGCCTGTTCGAACTTCTGCGCCGATAGGAGATCTAGAATGGATATCAGAAGCACACTTGCCACACAAAACTACACTCAGGCGCGATCAGCAACCGCGCCTGAGCCACAGGGAGAAACTGGCGAGGGCATGCTTGGCCGATTGGTCGGCACCTTCGCCGAAACCCTGCAGCACAGCGAGGAAACCGCGCGCGCAGCGATGACTGGAGGCGCCGATCCGCATGCTTTGGTCCAAGCGCTCGCAAGCTCGCAGCTCGCCGTCGAAACCGTGGCCACAGTGCGCGACAAAGTCGTTGAGGCCTATCAGGAAATCCTGAGGATGCCGGTATGACCCAAGAGGCGATCTACGACATTCTGCGGCAAGGGTTGTGGACAGCGGTGCTGATGTCTGCGCCGCTGCTGACAGTTGCGCTGGTGGCGGGGGTCGTGATCGGGCTGTTTCAGGCGCTCACCTCAATCCAGGAAAACACGCTGACTTTCGTGCCCAAGGTCACCGCAATGCTGGCAGTTTTTTGGGTTTCGATGAGCTTTATGACCGCGACTCTCGTGGCCTTTTTCACCGATCGTATCATCCCATTGATTGCAGGGGGCTGACATGGATGCTGCAGGCTATACCGCTCTCACCCGTCAGTCGGGTCTGATGCGAGAAATGCGGGTCGTTGCAAATAACATTGCCAATATCTCGACAACAGGCTTCCGTCGAGAAGGTGTTGTTTTTGAAGAATATATTACCGGGGGCAAGGACGGACCGTCGCTCTCGATGGCCACGGGCGATGCACGCGTGATCGACCTTTCCCAAGCAGGCTTGTCACAAACCGGTGGTGCTTTCGATTTTGCAATTCAGGGCGAAGGGTTTTTTCAAGTTGAAACCCAGGATGGTCCGCGTTTGACCCGCGCGGGCAGTTTCACACCATCAGCAACGGGCGAATTGGTGACAAATGACGGATATCGGCTGTTGGACGAAGGTGGTGCTCCGGTCTTTATCCCCCCGACCTCCGGTCAAATCGCGGTCGCGCAGGACGGCACAATTTCGGCAGATGGCGCTCCGCTTGCCAAGATTGGCCTTTGGCAGGCGGGTGACCCGCTCACGCTAAAACATCAGGCCGGTACGCTGTTTTCTGCCAATGCTGTGGTTCCGGCGGAGGGAGCCAAGGTGATGCAGGGCTATCTGGAAGACAGCAACGTCAACCCAGTTCAAGAAATCGCCCGGATGATCGAGGTGCAGCGTGCCTACGAACTCGGTCAAAGCTTTATGGATCAAGAAGACAAACGGATGCGCGGCGTCATTGATACGCTGGGCCGATAGGAGAAGACGATGAACGCACTTCAAATCGCGGCTTCGGGCATGAGCGCGCAGCAGATGCGGGTCGATGTCGTGGCCCACAACCTCGCCAACATGTCGACGACCGGTTACAACCCCCGCCGCGCCGATTTTGCGGATTTGCACTACCAGCAGCTAACCCGCCCTGGCACCGTTTCGGCACAAGATGGCACGGTCCTGCCGACGGGCGTGCAAATGGGCATGGGGGTGCGTCCCTCATCGGTTTCGGTTGTCTTGGGTCAAGGCGCGCTATCCGCGACAGGCGGCGATCTAGATGTGGCGATCGAGGGAAAGGGCTATCTGGAGGTTACGCTGCCCGGCGGCGGCAGTGCCTATACCCGTGACGGCGCGCTCAAGCGTTCGGCGGACGGGCTGATTGTCACCTCAGACGGCCACCAAGTCGCTCCCGGCATTACGATCCCGTCGGATGTGCGCTCTTTGACCATCAACGCCGATGGCGAGATCTGGGGCAATTTCACCAATCAGGTGCAGCCTCAGCTTTTGGGCCAGTTGAGCATGTCAAGCTTTACCAATGACAAAGGGCTTGAGGCGATCGGATCGAACCTTTTTGTCGAGACGGCAGCGTCAGGGTCGGCCAATGCTGGTACACCTGGCCTGGATGGTCTGGGGACACTCCGGCAAGGTTATCTTGAAGAAAGCACGGTAGACTCGGTGCGCGAAGTTACCGAGTTGATCAAGGCGCAGAGAGGTTACGAGCTGAATGCAAAGGTGATCACCGCCGCCGATCAGATGCTGTCCGCAACCACGCAGGTGCGGTGATGTGGCGTCTGGCACTTTTCCTGCTGCCGCTGCCTGCTCTGGCCGATAGTCTGGTGGCCACGCGCACGATCCGGCCCCATTCGAGCCTGACATCACAGGATATCACGATGGTCGAGATGGATATCGACGGCGCTATCCGCGATCCGGAACTGGCGATCGGGTTGGAAACCAAAATCGCCATCTATGCTGGAAAACCCATTCGCCCCGGTGACTTGGGGCCACCCACATTGGTCGAGCGCAATCAGATCGTGCCACTCGCCTATACCTCCGGCGGGCTCAACATCATGACGGAAGGCCGCGCGCTGGCGCGTGGTGGCGTCGGTGAAACCATCGAAGTTATGAACCTGACCTCGCGCAACAAAGTCATGGGGCAAATAGGCCCGGACGGTGTTCTTCGAGTCGTCCCTGCCTCTTAAGGATCGGTCTATGCGGATTTTGTTGCTGTCTTTCATGTTGCTCTCGGCCTGCGGTCGTCTAAGTCAGGTGGGTAAAGCGCCCGATTTCACCCCGCTTGAGGGAAGCTATCAGCATCACGCGATGTATTCCAACCCGATGCCGGAAAACGCGCAAGCGTCAGGTCCGACCGACGGTTCTTCACTGTGGACGGCGGGCAAGAGCTCGCTTTTTGGCGACAGGCGGGCGATGCGCCGTGGCGATATTCTTACCGTGGTGATCGAGATCAACGACAGCGCCGAGATGAAAAACACGTCGGCCAGGTCACGCAGCGGCAGCGAAAAGATGGGGATGCCTTCGCTCTTTGGCCTGCCGCAGAGCGTGAACAACAATTTGCCCGCAGGAGCGACGCTCGATAGTGCGGTCAGCACGAACGGGACTTCAAGTTATAAGGGTGACGGCTCGACCAAACGCAATGAAAAACTGACGCTGCGCGTGGCCGCCACTGTGGTCGAAGAATTGCCAAACGGCGTTCTGCGGATCGAAGGCCAGCAGGATGTCCGGGTGAACTTCGAGCTGCGCGAGTTGATCGTGACAGGCTATGTGCGCCCGATCGATATCACCCGGCAGAACGAGATCACCTACGACAAAATCGCGGGCGCGCAGATATCCTACGGAGGCCGCGGCCAAATCACCGATGTGCAGCAACCCCGCTACGGACAGCAGGTTGCCGATATTCTCTTGCCCTTCTGAGGACCCATGATCAGCAAACTTCTTCCCGTCCTATTGGCGCTTATCGGGCTTGGTGTGGGGGGGGGTGCAGGGCTTTTTCTGCGCCCCGCCCCCGCGGTCGATGCCTCGGCTGAAACGGCGGATCCCCATACGGCAGCACCGAATGCTTCTACTGGCGAGGCCAATGCGGAAACTGCGCCGGAATATGTCAAGTTAAGCAATCAGTTCGTTATTCCTGTTCTCGAGGGCGGGCGCGTTTCCTCAATGGTCATTATGGCCGTGAGCCTTGAAGTAGCACATGGAACGAGCGACGCGGTCTATGCGCGTGAGCCAAAGCTGCGCGACGCTTTGCTCCAGGTTCTGTTTGATCATGCAAACGCCGGCGGTTTCAAAGGTGAATTCACTGATGGCGCAAATATGATCCTATTGCGCAAGGCGCTCTTGGAGGCTGCGCAATCCAGTATTGGTGACTCTGTTACCGATGTCCTGATCAACGATATCGCCCGGCAGGATAGTTGAGCCCAAGACACATTTTCTCGGGAACTACTTACGCTTGGCAACGATGTTGCCAAGCGCTTGTTTTTTGCCGAAGGCCTCACGAGCCGCATCGCGTGCGTCGATCACCGCGACGGTCCTGCGGGCCAGTTGTTGATGAAGTTCGCCCCGTCGCACGTCGGCCCAGCGTTGGTAATTCAGCGAAGCCAATTGTGCGGAGACCCCCTGCAGATCTTCGGGGCCCATCTCAGGCATCGACAGGCCAGCCAGTTGCGCCTCGCATTCGAGCTTGGCGCGCGCAGCGGCTTGTAACACCGACAACCGACTGTCCAGAACCAACTCTGCCAGCTTCACGAGTTTAGTAAGCTGTTTTCGTTGTGTCATTTGAGCATCGATTTCTTGCGTTTACGCATGGCTTCGGCAAAGCGAATGGCAGCTGCAACGGCGCGATAATGCTCTGGTCGGATCTGCTCTCCGATCTCGACCGAGGCGAAAACCGCGCGCGCTGTCGGCGGATCGGCATGGATCGGAACCCCCGCTTCCGCCGCCTTTTCGCGAATGCGCGCCGCAATTTCATCGACGCCCTTGGCGACGCATACAGGAGCGCTGCGATCTTTGCGTGACCATTTTAGGGCTACGGCATAATGGGTCGGGTTGACCACAATGACATCTGCCTTGGCGACATCTTGCAGCATCTGGTTGGTGGCAATGTCTTGACCTCGCTGCCGGCGCTGCTGCTTTACATGCGGATCGCCCTCGGCGTCTTTCATCTCATCGGTCATTTCCTTGCGTGACATCATATTGCGCCGCAAATGCTGGGCGCGCTGCCAGATATAATCCACGACGCCGAACACACCAATTGCTGCCGCGACCAAGATCATCAGTTGGATCAGCAACTTTATCATCAGGCCCACTGCCTGATTCGGGGCCAACCCTTGAGTTGCTAAAATCTGCGGCACGTTTGCACGAAGCAAGAACCCCAGCAGCAGTGAGACCACCAGAAGTTTGGCAAAACTTTTGGCAAACTCAAACAAACCTTCGCGCCCAAACTTTTGCTTGGCGATAGAGATTGGTGAGATGCGCGAGACCTTGAACGCCAACTTCTCGGGCGCGAAGACAATCGCGCGCTGACCAATGAGCGAGGCGATCACAAACACCATCGGTGCCAGAAACAGCGGAGTCGCAGCCAGCAAGAACCCTTTAATCATGCCAAACACTGGCGCAGACGCAGATGCGAAGACCAAAGGTGCCAGTCGATCTGGCTGATCCAGCAGGATCATCCCTGACTGGCCAAAGCGTTGCAGCGTGGCCGCTCCGCCTGCGATCGCGACGATGACCAGGCCAACATAGCTGGCCGCGGTGTGCAAATCAGTAGACTTCGGGATCTCGCCTCGAGCGCGCGCTTCGTCGAGCCGCTTTTGTGAGGCATTATATTGCTTGTCGTCGTCATCCTCGCTCATGGCGTGATCGCAACTGGATTTTCAATGAACGATTGAAACGCGGTCATCCAGAACGACAAACCAAGCGGCGCGGCAAGCGCCATCAGTGCAAGTCCGCCAAGCGTTAACGCTGGAGCGCCGATGAAGCTGACCATCAGCGACGGCATGGCACGATTGATGACGCCGAGCGTGATGTTGTAAAGCAACGCCGCAATCGTGAAGGGCGCTGCAAGCGAAAAGGCAAGCGCGCAGCCGCGTGAAATCTCGCCCACACCCCAGGTCGCCACATCGGCCGCGTCAGGCAACCGGCCAAGCGGGAACATCTGGTATGACAGAATCAAAAACTGCGCCAATCGCACGTGCAACCCGGCCGCCGCTGCAAGTGCAAGGGCTGCGATCACCAGCAGATTGCTTAGTGCGGGCTGCGGCTCCGGCCCGGCATCACCAAACATTTGCGACAGCGTCGTCGCTTGTGCCGCAATGGCACCTGCCGTCTGCAACGCAAGTATAAACAGGCGCAGCGACATGCCGATCAGAAGACCAAGCACCACCTCGATCAGCAATGGTATCAATCCCGGCCCAACCCGAACCTCTTGCAGAGCAACCGCGGGCAGCACGACCATGGTAAAGGCGAGCGCCAAGACCAAGCGCACTCTTTGCGGCACCGATCTTTCACCGAATGCGGGAAGCAGCGACATCGCCGATCCAACGCGCATGAACACCAGCAAGGCCTGCCAGATCACGCCGCTGGCAAGCCCGCTTGCCTCGGTGAGCTGCGCCATCAGATCGTTCATGGCGGGACCACCCCGATCATGGCGGGACGTGCTTCTACTCCAATTTCTTCATACGACAGGACAGGTGCGACCAGCCCCTTCGCGCCAAGCACAGTGCGCAGAAACCGCCGCCTCAGAGTCGAGGTGACAAGCGCAGGAAAGGTTCCCGTTTCCGCCGCGCGATTGAATTTGTCGGCTATGGCATTTGCCAGTCGTCCGAACTGTTCAGGGGGCAGAGCTACGTCGCGCTGACCGCGATCGCCCTCGATCTGGTAGGTTAAAAACGTCTTTTCCCACTCTGGAGCAAGCTGAAGCAGTGGGATCGTACCATCCTCGCGCTTCAATTCTGCCACGAGCTGAAAGCCCAGCCGTTGGCGAACATGTTCGCAGATTGCTTCTGGAGATGGCATGCTGCGTGCCTCGGCAATGGCCTCAAGGATCAAGGGCAGATTTCGGATCGAGACCCGCTCTTCCAGCAACAGCCGCAAAATGCTCAACAAAAGATCCGTGGGGACCTTGTCGGGGACCAGCTCGTCCAGCAAGCGGCGATTGCTCTCAGCGCGCGCGGCATCGGACAAATTGGTAAATTCCTCCAGCAGACGGCGCAGGCCCCGTAGCGACAGCAGTCGGGAGAGATTGGCTCGGATAACTTCGAGCAAATGCGTCGCGAGCACCTCGGCTGGCGAGACAACAGTAAGGCCCGCGATTGCTGCATCCTCCTGTTGGTCGGGGCGGATCCAGCGCGCCGGCGCCCCATAAACGGGCTCACGAACATCGCTCCCGTCCGGCGCGTCAATCCGATCGGCCAAAAGCGCGAGCACCCGATCCGGCATCAACTGATCGCGCACGCGTTCCACCCCTTGCAGACGGATACGATACGTTCCGGGCGGCAGACTGGCTTCGTCGGTCAAGCGAATTTCGGGCAAAATCAAGCCAAATGCCGAGGCAACATGGTTGCGCATATTGGTGATCCGCACGTCGAGCCCAGTCGCAGGGTCGAGCACCATTCCAACAAGGTTCGGGGCAAACTCAATATGAATTTCATCGAAATCAAGGACATCGCCCATCTGTTTGTGCTTGGGAGGAGCCGCTTCCTCGATCGGCAGCAGGTCGGCGCTCTGACCCTTGCGATACATATGCACGGCTGCCCAACCCAAGATCGCGGCGCCGCAGATAAAGGGAAAAAAGGGCATGCCCGGCACCAAGGCAAACAACCCCATGAGGACAGCAACCGTGCCAAGCGCACCGGGATAGCGGCTCAATTGCGCAAAGAAAGAGACATCCGCTGCTCCTTTGCCACCTCCGCGCGATAAGAGCAGGGCAGCCGCAACAGAGATCACAACCGCCGGAATTTGGCTGACAAGTCCATCACCAACCGTCAAGATAGCATAGGTTTGAAAGGCTTGTCCGATGGGCATTCCATGCACCACCGTTCCCATGATCAACCCCATGACCATATTCAGGCCAGTGATCATCAGGCCAGCGATCGCATCGCCCTTGACGAACTTCGAGGCGCCATCCAGAGAACCAAAGAAGGTTGTCTCGGCAAGTTCCATTTCGCGGCGCCGTTTCGCTTCGGCGTGGTCAATCGCACCCGCCGCCATATCCGCATCAATTGCAAGCTGTTTGCCCGGCATTCCGTCCAATGCAAATCGCGCGCCAACCTCGGCCATCCGACCCGCACCCTTGGTGATCACGACAAAATTCACAATCAGCAGAACGCAAAAGATCACCAAACCCAGCAAAAGATTGCCGCCCATGATGAATTCGGCAAAACCTTCAATGACATGGCCCGCCGCTGCGGTTCCGGTATGTCCCTGCCCTATGATCAACTTGGTCGACGAGATATTCAGTGAAAGCCGAAGCATCAATGAGGCAAGCAGGATGGTGGGGAAGGCCGAAAAATCCAGCGGCCGCTCAATAAACAGCGTTACCGTCAGCATCAAGATGGCGAGCGAAAATGAGAGAGCGAGCCCAAGGTCCAGCACCCAAGCCGGCATCGGCAGCACCATCATCATGATGACGCCCATCAGCGCCAAGGCCAACAGAATCGTTGGCTGATACAGCATGGCGGGGGTAAATCTGAAGTTTGGCATGTCAGGGTGCCATCTGGAATAAGGGCGTGCCACCATCGCCTATCGGCACCAGCGACGCGCCATAACGAGCCGCGCCCTGCTGCAGCAAAGGAAAATTGTTTTTCACGACCCGTTCAGCCACTTGAACCGGAGAAATCGACTGATCGGCCTGCCCGCGCAGGCGCTGCAACATTGCCTCGACTTTGGTCAGATATTGCTGCCCCGTGGCTTCCGTTCTCGAATGATAGGCCGCAACAGCGCCACCCCAATTGCCCTCGGAGTCAAAGAGGGTTTTGAGAAAATCAGCGGCGACTGCAGCATTGCTGCTGGGTGAAAACGCCTGACGCAATGAGGTGAATTTACTGCCGTGCCAGTGTTGATTGACCTGAAAGCATCCGACGTCAAAGTTGTCGTCGCCTTGCTGCAAAAGCGTGTTTGCAAAATCATAGGCCTCGACCTCTGATTCAAACCAATAACCTTTGCCATTGTAGTTGACTGCCCAGGGCCAGGGCGCGGTTTCTCCCTTGATCTGCCGTCCGGTTTCGACACGCGAAATCGCCTTCAGCACTTCAAAAGGCGTGTCTGTATTTTGCGCAGCCATGGCTGCCGCCTGATCACACAGCGCCGCATCCGAAATTGCGCTGAAGGCCGGCGTTGTGAGCAAAGCTGCCCAACACAAAGGTGTTGCGAAGAACGTTTTGACCAGTGTCATAGGTTTCACCTAAATTCTGGGCTCTTCCAAGCCCACTATGGGAACAAGCTAAGCAGCGAACCTTTCAAAAGTGTAAGTTTCGAGGAAAATTCGCCTTAGGGCTGCGCCGTCTGTGCGAGGAGGGCCGCGACTGCACTTCGGGTTGAACTGGCCTGTCCCAGCAGGCTCTTGCCAAAGGCCAGAGGTGCATCGTTGACTGATTTTGCATTGGCCGGCAGCGGGGTTGCCTCCGTTGCCCCGGCAACTGCTTGCAGAGCACCGGGGTCGGCCAGTGCGATAGTTGACCAATCCTGGGCGCGAGCTCTGGCCTCCAACGCGGATTGTGCATCACCCGCCTTTTCAAGAAGCCGCGCCACCGCCGCTTCATCACCCAACTGTTGCAGCGCGGCGGCGCGCAGGGGCAGTGCATCAGGTGCTTCGCTATTTTGCAGAGCCACCAACGCCCCTCGGGCATCACGCCGTTGCAAGTCGATCTTGGCCATCAGAAGAGGATCCACATCGGCAAGCTTGTCGATCCAAAGATAGGCAGATTCCGCCATACCTAAATCGGCAAGGCGTGAAGCAAGCTTGATGCGGGTTTCGTGGTCTATGTTTGAAATTGCGTCGACACGATCAAGGACGGCGTGCGCGAGCACAGCGTCGTCATTGCCCAACCGCGACAGCAATCGCCAAAGCGTCGGCGACAGCTCCGACTGCAAATTTTCCACTTTAAAGGCGCTGTCAAAATCACCCGAGGCCGCTTGCGCAAGCGTCAATGCGCGGCGGATAGTCGCTGCGTCCGGCAAATCCTGATGTTCTTGCGCCATTGCAGACAAGAGCGCGACCAGATCCGCCTCGACGGGTAGATCCTGCGCCACGCGTGCTTCGATCAAAGCGACAGTGGCATCAGTGGACTTTGGCCCAGGATCGTCCACGACAGATTGTATCTTGTGTTCCGCCTGCGGGGCCATGCCGTCGTGCATGTCGATTTGCGCATCCAGCAAAGTCATCGCAGGACCGGCAACTCCTGGCGCCCGCATAGCGGCGTCGCGGACTTTAGTCGCCATAGCGGAATCTTGCATGCTCAGAAAACGACTTGCAAGCGCCGGCGCAAGACTGCGCCGCAGATCAATGGGCAGGCTTGAAAATGCCAGATAAATGGCACCGCTGTTGACAAAATCCCCTTTCTGAACCGCCTCGTTTGCCAAGAGCGCCCAAAGCGCCGCCGGCGAATCGCATCCCAGTTGGCCATGGAACACATCGCTTATGTCCGGGTTTCCATCCACCAAATCCGCCATGGCATTCCAGAGCTTCGTGTCAGGATGCGCGATCGGGAAAGCTCGCATCAACTGCTTGGCCTCGGCGCCAAAACCGATCGAAAGGTAAAACCGAACTGCCGTGCCGAGGACATCGGGATCGACACGGTCAAATTCACCGATCAGATTTTCGGTCGCGCGCTGCATTTCGTCGGCAACTGCACCTTCACCACGCCATGCCGCGACATCCAAGCTGGCCGCAGAAAGGCAGACTTCGCCTTTTGCACCTATATTTTGATGCTCTGGCGCGCCATGTGTAATCGAGATCGAAGGGAGTTCACCTAAACCCGATCGAACGGAAGCGAACTCTGCCGCTGCTGCCGCTGTTGCTACGGTCACGCCATGTGTCTCGCTTGGCTGGACTGTTGCAAGCCCCTCAGGTGCCGGGGTTTCAGCGGCCACTGGATGCCTTTCCGGTTTCAGAGGGGCCAGTTCAATAATGCCTTGCGAAGCGCCTTGACCAAGTTGTCTGACAAGGGTCTCTCGCAGCCCATCAATATTGATCTGACTGCCTTGATCTGGCGGGGGCAACAGCATGGGTTTGCCAGTCGCCTGAGCCACAACAAGGCTGGTCCAGTCGTAGGGTTTGATAATGGCAGCGACAGGCTGGTCAGACACGGGAGCCGGGTCTTTTTGCAACAGCGGCAAGGGTGCCTCAAATCCCGAACCTTTTGGAGGCATTCCATCACGCAGATCAACGACGATGATGCCA
>JAHEBX010000107.1 GCA_024642045.1 Pseudorhodobacter sp.
AGGCAGGATCAGTTCGCCCAAACCCGAGCGCGGGCCAGAGCCCAGCAAGCGCAGATCGTTGGCGATTTTGAACAGGCTTCCGGCGACGGTTTTCAGCGCCCCCGAGAACATCACCATCGCGTCATGCGCGGCCAGCGCCTCGAATTTATTCGGTGCAGTGACGAAGGGAAGGTTGGTGATCGCAGCAATCTCGGCGGCAACACGGGTGTCCCAGCCGACGCGGGTGTTCAAGCCGGTGCCAACAGCGGTGCCGCCTTGCGCCAGTTCGTAGATGTCGGGCAGGCACATTTTGACGCGCGCGATGCCCTTGGCAACCTGTGTGGCATAGCCGGAAAATTCCTGCCCCAAGGTCAGGGGGGTGGCATCTTGGGTGTGGGTGCGGCCGATCTTGATAATGTCTTTGAATTCAATGGCTTTGGCATGCAAAGCCGCGTGCAGCTTTTCCAGACCTGGCAACAGCACATCGCGCGCCATCATGCCGATCGCCACATGCATCGCCGTCGGGAAGGTGTCGTTCGAGGATTGCCCCATATTGCAATGATCGTTGGGGTGGACGGGTTTCTTGCTGCCCTTGACGCCGCCCAGCATTTCAATCGCGCGATTCGAGATCACCTCGTTGGCGTTCATGTTCGACTGGGTGCCAGAACCGGTCTGCCAGACGACCAACGGAAAGTTGTCGTCGAACTTACCATCGATCACCTCTTGCGCGGCGCTCGCGATGGTCTTGCCAAGCTCTGCGTCGATGTCGCCCTGCGCGATATTGACCAAGGCGCAGGCCTTTTTGATCACGCCAAGCGCGCGGATGATGGCGACAGGTTGACGCTCCCATCCGATGGGGAAGTTGATGATGGAACGCTGGGTCTGTGCGCCCCAGTATTTATCGGCGGGAACCTCTAGCGGGCCAAAGCTGTCGGTTTCGGTGCGGGTGGCGGACATCTGCAAGCCTCCTGTTTGGGATAGGGGCGGCATAGCGCGGAAAGATGAAGAATTCAATCGGTATGCAGAGGTATACTGAAATTTGGCCGCTACCGCCGCTGAAAGTGATAGACCCGAGCCGGCGGCAGATTTGCCCAGATTTTCGGCCCCTTGGACACGTTGAGACCAAGGTCCGCCACCATTTCGGGCGAAAGTGGCGGGTTCGGACCATAAGTGAATTGTGTGTATATGCCGTCGGGGGCCAGAATGTCGAAAGCAGCCTTGACGATTGCGCGGCGCAACTCTGGCGGCATCGACAAGAGCGGCAATCCCGAGATCACCCGCTCTACCCCCATATCAACCAGCCCTACCGCGGCCTGAGCAGGGGCGTGATGCACGCTCACGCGCGGCATCGCCAGCCGAAGATGGGTGACAAATTCAGGGTTCATCTCGAAAAGCGTGATGTTTTCATGCGGAACACCAGCGGCCAGAATCGCTCGCGTAAGTGCGCCTGTGCCCGGCCCGAACTCGACCACGCGCCCGGAATGGGGCCCCAACCCCTGTGCCATCGCACGGGCGAGCCATGGCGAAGACGGCGCAATGGCCGAAATCTGCTTGGGTTTGGTCAGCAGTTGTCGCAGAAAAAGCTGCGCTTCGTGGGCCATGATGGCCTCCTGTTCAGACATCCGCGGCTATTGCTTGCGGAACTTATCCAGCCTGACAATCTGAGCATCGCCTTGCGGGGGTGTCGGGTCGTCTTCGGGTTCTTCGCTTTCGTCTTCGTCTTCCTCTGCATGGGTTTCAAACCGCAGGCCGAACTCGACGGAAGGATCGACAAAGGTGCGCACGGCGTCGAAAGGGATCACCAGATGTTCGGGCTGATTGCCGAAATTCAGCGTGATCGAAAAGCCCTCGTCGGTAACGATAAGGTCTTCGAACCAATGTTGAACCACAATCGTCATCTCACCCGGATAGCGAGAGCGCAGCCAGTCGGCCATTTCCACCTCTTCAACCGTGGTGTCAAAGGTGATGAAGAAATGATGCTCGCCGGGCAAGCCGTGTGCTGCAACGTCACTGAGAACGGTCTGGATCAAGCCACGCATGGCGCGGTGCATCAGGTTTCCGTAATCAATCGACTTCGACATAAGCAGCCCTCTCGCGAATGGGCTCAGCATAGGGGATTCGCCTTTAAAGGGAAGGGGGCAGCAGCAGGAATGCTGCATGTGCACCCGTCGCCAGCGCGCAAAGGCCCAAGACCCGGATCAAAGACCAATGACGGGCAAGCAAAAGATAGCTGGCAAGGAGCGCCAAAACTGCAGGCAGAGGCCGCAGAGTGGTCAGGTCGGGCAGGGTCAATTCCATCGGGCCTAGGCCGTGCGGCAAGAGTGTGGCGAAAAGAACATGACCTGCAAACCATAATGACAGACTGGCAATTACTCCGACGATGGCGGCGGTGATTGATCGCAGGGCAGCCGACAGGCGCGGCGCATGCGTCAAACGCGCGATCCAAGGGCCGCCCGCAAAGATCCACAAAAAGCAGGGCGCAAACGTCATCCACAGCGCCGTTGCCGCCCCTGCGATGCCCATCAGCGGGCCTGATTTCGCGGCACCAACGTAACCTACGAATTCGGTCACGAGGATCAACGGCCCCGGAGTTGTCTCTGCGAGACCCAATCCATCGATCATCTGCGGCAGATTAAGCCATTGCTTTTGATAGACCACCTCTTGCGCCATCCAAGCAAGAACCGCATAGGCGCCGCCGAATGTCAGCAGGGAAAGCTTGGAAAAGAACAAGGCGATCTGGGCGATCAACGGTGGCGCAAAGGCCAGTATCATTAGCAGCGGGCCGACCCAAACCATGCCCCAAACAGCGAGTGCACCAAGGCTTGCACGCCAAGGTTTGGGCAGCTTATGGGGCGAGAGGTTGCACTCACTCGTCATATACCCCCAGAGCCCCGCGATCAGAATTACCACTGGGAATGGCAGTGAAAACAGGGTCAATCCAAGGAAGGCGACGATGGCAATCGCCCTTTGGGTTGTGGTTTTGAGCGCCCGTTTCGAGACGCGCAGAAGCGCTTCAATCACGATAGCCAGAACGGCCGCTTGCACGCCGGTGAAGAGCGCGGCGATCAAAGGGAACTGCCCCCATATGACGTAGACCGCAGACAAAATCAGTACCAGTGCCGCCCCCGGTAGGACAAACAAACCGCCCGCGATCAACCCTCCCAAGGTGCCATGCTTGCGCCAGCCGATCCATGTGGCAAGCTGCATTGCCTCGGGGCCAGGCAAGAGCATGCAAAATGAAAGGGCCGTCAGATAGTCCTCTTCACTGATCCAGTTGCGGGTTTTGACGATCTCGCGGTGCATCAGACTGATCTGGGCGGCGGGGCCGCCAAACGACAGCAGGCCAATGCGGGCGAAGGTGCGGGTCAGGTCCGAAAGCGTGGTCATTTAGGCGCGCCAGCGGGCCAATCGTGACCTTCGTCAAACCCATCGCGCGCCCAGCGATAGAGTGCATCGTAAAGCGGCATGGCCGCTTCGAGCTGTTGCAGGTCATCGCGGTATTGCCGCGACAGACCGACAGAAATCGCAAGCAGGCCAGCGGCTTGCGGGGAAAGGTCGTGGCGGTCGGTATCGGCGGCGCGAATGACCCGTGCAAGCCGTGCCAGTGCCTCGGTGGTGAGGGCGAACTCGGTAAGCAGGGTGTCAAAGCTGCAGGCGTTGCCACGGTGGCTGAAGTGGACGCCCTCTATGTCAAAGGGCGTGGCGTCAAAGCGTTCGGCGACGGCTGTGACTTCGGAGGCGGTCACAAAGAGAAAGCGCGCCTTTGAGTTGATAAAGCGACGGATCAGCCAAGGGCAGGCAATGCGGTCAATTTTTGGGCGCTGTCGAGTGACCCAAAGGTCGGACTTGGGCAATGCCGCCAGCGGCAGCATGGGCAAGCCCGCCTTGGCCCAAGCGTTGGTGCCGCCTGCCAAAACCTCGGCGCTGATGCCCTGAGCGCGCAGCAGGGCGGCCACGCCTTCGGAAAGTTTGCGCCCTTTTTGGCAGGCTATCACTAGCTTGCGCCCACTCAGGCCTTCTGGCGGTATGACAAAATCGGTGTGGCTGCGCAGGCTGCTGCCAGGGATGAGCCGCGGATCGGCGGCAATGTCTTCGGGACTGCGCACATCGAAAATCACCGGCGCGTCGGGCAGGCCGACAAAACGCATGAGCTGATCAGGAGAGATTTGGTTGAGATTTGCCATCATGGACATCCTTTGCAATGACAATGGATGCAACACTTGGGCCAAAGCCTCACGGGGCGTGCGCGGGCCCCATGCGAAACGGCTACCGTTGAAAGGGGATTGCGTCAAGGGGGGGGAAGGTGCCGGATTCTGTTGCCAGGTTCCGGCGGACCCCGCCCTACGCGGCTAAGCGCAGGGACTTAGTTTCGGCGACTCGAACTGCTTACGCAGCCAAAGCCATTGCCGGAGCACGGTTGTCATTTGCAACTGTACGTTTCGGACCGATAACGGTGGTACCTCACCGAGCGAAAGCTGGCCCCTTTAGACGTTCGTCGATCCTATTTCGACCCCAAGCACCTGCAAAGACAGGGGGATTGGTGGAGTCGTCGGGTACCGCCCCCGAGTCCGAGCCGCGTATTACGGGTGCGTTTATCGCCATAGTCGCAAGCAAGCCTGCGACACGGTGAATATAGGGACGCCACAGCGAGGGTGCAAGGTGGCATTTCAGGACGATGCCTGCCGAAACCGCAGCCATGTGTTGGCGGTTGCCTCGGGCTGGCCGAGCAGGGTCAGCGGACCTTGGCGCACAAAGGGCAGACCAGAGGAGGTGAGGCAGGCGCTAAAGGCCTCTGCGCTTGAATAGGTCAAATCCATCGCCACGACGGCGGGCGCACTTTCATCGGTGAGTGCGGCGGGCAGCTGGGTGAAAGTGGCCTCGATAGCGTTGCGATCTTGCAGAGAAAATATGCCATTTGCGGTGGCAAAAGCGTATCCGCCTGCGATCTGCGCGGCGGGTCCGTAAAGCGCGCTCAGCCGTGGCACCAAGGCTGCTTGTTGCGCACTGTCCGCCAGAATCGTCACCCCGCATATCCCCGAGACGGTGTTTGGATGCGCCAGCCATTCGGGCACATAGATCAATTCTGGGCGGTGTTGTTGGCACATGAAAAATGACAGCCGCGGAAAGGCAGGGTCGGGCAGCAGCGCAAGCGTGGTCTTGGTGCGATCCTTTCGCCCATCAGGCAGGGTCACCTCGCGGCCAAATTCCAACTGACCGGCCAGCACAAGACCGGCTGCCTGTGCCTGCGCCGCATCGGCCTGCGCGTTGGTGGAATGCAGCGCCGTAAGCGCAACGCCTTCACGCTGGGTCAGATGCTCATAGATGTGTCGGCCGAAATGGAAATTGCCCGCGGGTAACTGATCAATGAGAGAGGCATCATAGATGCCCATGATCTCGAGCAAACAGCCCTGAAACATCGCAAGGCTGGTCGACGTGCCCCAAGGATGCTTGCCAATCGGTGTCATATTGAAACCCAGCAAGATCAGCCTGTTACGCAGGGCCTCGATGTCGTGGGTCGCCAGCAGCGGGTGGTCGATACCAAAGGAAGCGGTCATGGCGCAGGCCGTGTGAAAGATACCTTGGCGGGGCCTTTGGCTTGCGCTCTTTGGCCTGCAAAGGTGGTGGCCGGCGGCACGTCATTCAGCACGATTGCTCCCGCCGCGATATTGGCATCGGCACCGATCTGGATGCAGCCCAACAGGATCGCACCTGCGCCGATCACCACGCGGTTGCCGATCTGCGGGTGCCTTTCGGGGCCAGAATTGGTCAAGGTCGATCCAAGGGTAACATTGTGCCAGATCGAGACATCCTCGTCGATGCGGGCAGTTTCGCCGATGACACAGCCAAGCCCGTGGTCCAGCCAGAGCCCCGCGCCGATTTTCGCAGCCGGGTGGATATCGGTGCAAAGCGCGCGGCCAAGGGCAGATTTGACCGCCATTGCAAGGGTTTGCTGGCCGCTGGTCCAAAGCTGATGCGCGACGCGGTGCGCCATTACCGCTTGGGCACCGCGCGAAAACAGCAGGGTGGCAGCGGGGCCTCCGGGTTCAAAATTGCGCCGCGCGGTTTCACGGATGTCATACTCGGTCAATTCCAGCAGCGGTGCCTCGCGATAGGCTTGGGCGATATGGGGGCCAAGCGCGGGGTTTTGCGCAAGGCCCGACAGCAGGGCTGCAGCGAGGCTGGGGAAATCAGCTAGCGCCAGCGGGTCGAGTTGCAGGATCGCCGCCGTCTCTGGGCAGGTGTGCAGCAGGGCGCGGGTCTCGGCAAGCAGGGTCATCGGCATCTTAGGACACGTAGCCAAAGGCGATGCGCGGCGTGGTCGCCGCATCGAGCCAGATGCTTTTGGATGCGGTGTATTCCATCAGCGCATCGGTGCCGCTTGAACGCCCAAAACCCGAGTTCAGCGAGCCGCCAAAGGGAGAGGAGACATGAATCGCCTTATAGCTGTTGATCCAAAAGGTGCCTGCGCGCACGGCGCCCGCGATGCGGTGGGCGCGGCCTAAGTCGGCGGTCCAGACCGCACCGGCCAAGCCAAAGGCAGTGTCGTTCGCCATGGCGATGGCCTCGGCCTCATCCGCAAAGGGCAGGGCAGTGACGACAGGGCCAAAGATTTCGGTCTGGGCGGCGAGGGCGGCATTGGTCAGGCCACGCAAAATGGTGGGGGCGATGAAATAGCCTGTCGCGGGAGTGCTGCTGCGGGTGACGGTTGTGCCACCTGCAGAGGCAACCATTTGTGCAATATGAGAAAACTGGCGCGCGTTCGAAATCGGCCCAATTTCAGTTTCGGGATCAAGCGGATCGCCGAGGCGGATTTTGTTCATCCCTTCGGTCAGCATTTCCAAAAGCTCGGCATGAACCTCGCGCTGCACCAAAAGCCGCGAGCCTGCGACGCAAGATTGCCCCGCGCCGGAAAAGATCGCCGCCTGCGCACCAAGGCAGGCGTGTTTCAGGTTGGCATCGGCAAAGACGATATTGGCGGATTTGCCACCCAGCTCCAGCACGCAGGGTTTGAGCGCAGCGGCGGCGGTTACAGCCACACGGCGGCCGGTTTCGGGCGAGCCGACAAAGATCACCTTGCGCACGGCCGCGTGTTCAATCGCGGCGGTGCCTGCTGTGGGCCCAAGGCCCGCAAGCACATTGACCAGACCCGCAGGCAGGCCAGCCGCTTCGGCAATGCGCACAAGCGCAACGGTGGTAATCGGGGTCAGTTCCGAGGGTTTGATCACCACGCCGTTGCCGGTGGCGATGGCGGGAGCGATCTGCCAGCCTGCGGTAAAGATCGGCGCGTTCCAGGGGGTGATCTGGAACACCACGCCAAGTGGTTCGCGCAGGGTAAAGTTCAGATGGCCCGACGGAACGGGGATCACCTCGCCATGCAGCTTGTCAGCCCAACCGCCGTAATAGGTGAACATTTCGGCGACTTTGGCGACCTCGACGCGGGTGTCGCGGATCGGTTTGCCAGCTACCAGCGATTCGAGTTGGGAAAGGGGGTCCGCAAGGCCGAGAATGGCGCGGGCGATGTCTTGCATCACCAGACCGCGCGCGGCGGCGGATCGGGACATCCAGACGCGCTGCGCGTCGCGGGCGGCCTCGCAGGCGCGCGTGGCGAGGGCGACACCCGCGTCGGCATAGCTCGTGAGCGGCTCTTGGGTGAAGGGATCGATCAGTGTGATCTCGGCACCCGCACCACTGTGCAAAGCGCCACCGATCAGGCTTTGCGGGGCCGCACCAAGTGAAAGCTGCGCCATCAGGTCGGCAAAGAGGGATTTGCGGTTCATCTCAGGCCCCTTTGGCGTTGAATTTGGTGATTTCGTTGAAATCTGCGGCATCAACGATTTCGGCAGAACCTTCGCGCCAGATGCGCGCAATGGCAGCAAAGCCGTCGAGTGGGATGCCTTTTTCTGCTGCCAGATCAAGGGCAAGGCCCACGTCCTTTCGCATGAGCCCCATCGTGAAGCCCGAGTTGAACGCGCCGTTCAGCACCCATTTGGGAAAGTTCACCTCGGACACGCCCGAACGGCCCGAGCCTGCGTTGATACCTTCCAAGAGCGCGGCGGGATCAACGCCAGAGGCCGCGCCCAGCCGCACGGCCTCGGCCACCAGCACCAGATTGGCGGCACAAAGCATGTTGTTGGCGATCTTGGCGGCATGGCCTGCGCCCGAAGCGCCCACCACGACCGTCTTGGCGGTCAGCAAATCAATCAGCGGGCGCAAGGCTGAGATGTCTGCCACAGCGCCGCCCAAAAGCATAGTCATCGTGCCAGCCCGCGCCGCCGCTGGTCCGCCGCTGACAGGGCCGTCTACAAAGCGGATGCCACGCGCGGATATCGCCTGCGAGGTGGCGGGGGTTGACGTCGAGGTGTCGAGCACAATCGCCTCTGCCTTGAGATGCGGCGTGATCTGGTCGATCACCGCCCGCACCACCTCGGCGCGGGGCAACGACAGAATGATGTGATCGCAAGCGGCGGCAAGATCGATTGCACTTGTGGTCTGCGCGCCAAGGCCGCTCATTTTGGCAAGGATCGCAGGGTCGGGGTCAAAACAGATGATGCTTTGGCCGCGCCCGATCAGATTTGCCGCCATGCCGCCGCCCATATTACCGCAGCCGATTATGCCGATTTTCATCTTTGCCTCCGTTGAACATCATTACAGTGGCAGGCTTTTGAATGGCAATCCAGTGCGCCTGCGCGGCAATGTTGTTGCGTGAAATGCAACGCGCTATTGAGTGAAAGCGGACATCGCGCGGGCAAGATGGCGCGCGAGTTTCTGTGCCGCGACAGGCAGTTGACGGCCGCTGCGGGCAAAAAGCTGCGTTTGCCCCTCGCCAAAGCTGTCGTCTTGCAGCGGTTTTGACAGGATCGCACCTTCGGCGATTTCTGCGTTCACCACAAAGCGCGGCAGATAGGTAACGCCCATTCCTGTGCGCACAAAGGCCTTGAGTGCGGCGATTGAACCGGTTTCCAGCATGGCTGGCAACCGGATGCCGTGTCGCGCCTCGGCGGCCCGCAGCAGACCGCCCGCGCCGGATCCCGCAAGCAAGACCGCGCAGGGCAGAGTCGCGGCAATGCCAAGTGGCACAGGCGTCGGCAGGTCTGCAAACGGGCTGTCGCTTGCTGCCAATAAGACCAACGGGCGCATGGCAGAGGCCAGCGGCCGGATCTGCGGGTCAGCTTCGACATTATAGGCAAGGCCAAAGTGGGCCTGATCGGTTTTAACCAGATGGCTGATCTGATCCGTTGACCCGATTGTCAGGGTATAGGTGAGGCGCGGATAGTTTTGAGTGAAAGTTTTCAAGGCGTCGTAGAACAAATCGCCAATGAAGCCTTCGCCAACCGCAAGCGCGATGGTGCCGCGCTGCATATCGCGCAGGGCATCAAATTGCGATTGCAACAGGTCAAGCTCGGCAGACTGACGCCGCAGAAAGCCCAACAGCAGATGCCCTGCTTCCGTCAGTTGCACGCCTTTGCTTCGGCGCTCCAAGAGCTGCGCGCCAAGGTGTTTTTCCAAAGCAGAAATGCTGCGGCTGACGGTTGACGGCTCCAAGGTGAGCGCCTCGGCCGCGCCGCGCAGGCTGCCGTAGTGAGCAGCCGCCGAAAAGGCAGCGATGTGCTTGGGGTCCAATGACATTTTGTTCAGGAAATACCCTCGAGGTCGACAAGCCGCGCGTTGATGAACAGCGGATTTGCGCGCCGCAAAACCGGACGGCCACCCTGTTTGAACTCGAACACCTGTTCAAAGATGTGGAACAGCAGAAAACCGTGCCGGGTCATGAAGTCGGTCAGCGCCTGAAATGGCACATGCGTCGTATTATAGGGGTTCATCCCCGCCTCGACCTGAATAAAATCGACACGGGGCAGCGCAGTCGTCAAGCCGCGCAACACGTCAAGGTCGTGGCCTTCAGTATCAATTTTGATATAGGAAACCGGGCCCACGCCAAGCGATTGCAGCAGTCCGGCCCCCTCGCGCACTTCAACCTCGACCGCGGTTTCGTCAAGGGTATCTTCGGCCAGCAGATGATTTTGCGCCGAAACTTCGCCATCGGTCATGTGCAGAATCGCATCGCGCGCACCCAGCCCGATCTGATGCGGCATGATATTGGCAAGATGGGCGGTATTGAGAACCAGTTTGCGATAACTGGCGGGAAAAGGTTCAAAGCTGTGCACGGTGGCCTTGGGAAAGGCTGCGGCAAAGCCAAGCGCACTTTGACCGACATTGGCGCCGATATCGAGAATGACCGAGGCCTGCCAGTCGGGCAGACGTCTTCCGATCAGAGTGAATTCCGGCGTCTGGATGGGCTTTGGCATGCTGACCCCTTACCGCCCGCAGGTCGGGCTTGGCAAAGGATACAAACGAAAGACGCCCGAGGCAAACCCCGGACGTCTTTTAAGTCGAATGAACGGGAAACTTAGAAGCCCGATTTGATCAGTTCGAATTCCTGCACCATCTTGTCGCGGAAGGTCGGGTCGATCGGCACCTGCGGCAGCAGGATGCCGCTGATTGGATCGACATTGCCATCCTTGAGCTCTTGTTCAGGGATATCCTTCATTGCTGCGTCATTGGCGCTGGCGTATCCGAAGTGTTCCAGCAGGCCTTTGGCCGATTTGTGATCGAGCCAGGCATTGATGAAGTCGTAGGCCTGATCTTCCGAGCCGGGGCCATCCTTGAAGTTCACATAGCCACAGAACCACGACGACACCCCCTCCTTGGGCGAGCGCTGGAAGGCAACCGGCACGCCCTCGGCCTTCATGTTGGCCACACCGTCATTCCAGTTCCATGAGATGTCGATTTCGCCCGACTTCATCAGCTGCGCCAGTTCTGCCGGATCGGTCCAATAGGTTTTGACGTTGGCATGTGCCTTGCGCAGCCAAGCCGCAGCGGCGGCGAATTGCTCGTCAGTGACGGTGGTCCAATCGGACACACCGGTCGCCAGATAGGCCAACGCGAAAGCGTCATCGGTGTTGTCAGGCAGCGAGATCTTGCCCGCATATTTTGGGTTCACAAAGACGTCGAGCGAAGCAACATCTTCGGCTGGCACCTTTTCGGTGTTATAGGCGATGGCGGTATAGGCGTAGTCGGTTGGAATATACCAAACGCCCTGATCGTCCGAAAAGATCTTGGACGCTTTGAAGCGCGGGGCGATGTTGGCGTATTCGGGGATACGGCTGACATCCCAAGGCTCGATCAGGCCTGCGTCGCGGTATTTCTGCACCATCTGGCTGCAGGGGTGCGCCACGTCGGCTCTGAAGCCAGACGAGACCTTCTGGAACGCTTCGTCGTCATCACCGAAGAACGAATAGGTCGGCATTCCGTGCTTGGCGATGAAGGGCTCAATCAAGGATGGCTCTTGAAAACCTGCCCAGTCGAACACGGTCAGATTTGCGTCTTCGGCATGAAGCGTCGTTGCGAAGGCCAGTGCGATTGCAGTGCCGGCAAAAAGTTTGGTGGCTTTGGTCATGAATGCTCCTCAGCTGTTGGGACGGGCTGCTTCCCCCACGGTCGCTGGCCCGAAAACGATGT
>JAHEBX010000108.1 GCA_024642045.1 Pseudorhodobacter sp.
CAGGAACGCCGGGCTTTTGGGACTATTCGCCCACGGGCGCGACATACGGACAATTGACCAGCCGCTTTGTTGCCGATGCCACGACGACCCAGATCGGCATCTTTGGCCGCGCGTCGACGGCGCAGCGCTTTATGATCGGGCTTGATGATGTCAGCGTTACGGGGCCGGCAAACCCCAGCCCGGTTCCATTGCCCGCGTCGTTGCCACTGCTTTTGATGGCTGTGGGCGCCTTTGCCTTTTTGCGCTCGTTGAGGGCAGGCCGTCACGCGCGGTCAGGAAGGTTCGATCATGCAACAAGGGTCTAGGCCGATGCCACTGCGGCGCCGTCTTGGCCGCGCCGTTGCGGCAATCCTTTCAGGTGGGGGTCCCATATCATGACCACAAAGACACATCCCGTGGATCAGCAAAGTGCCATCGCGCAACTTTGGGATCAGGCTGCATCGGGCTGGAACGAGCACACGCCGCTGATCCGTGCGTGGTTGCAGCAGGCCACCGACGCGCTGATATCCTGCGCCAACATCGCTGAAGGGATGCGCGTGCTGGACGTGGCCGCCGGGGCGGGCGATCAGACCTTGAGCCTTGCGGATAAGGTCGGGGCGGGCGGGGCGATTGTGGCCACCGACATCTCACCCGCGATCCTGAGCTATGCCGCAGCGCATGCCGCGCGTGGCGGTCATCGCCACGTTGAAATCTGCGTGGCCGATGCCGAAAGCCTGCCCTTGGACGACGCACGCTTTGATGCGGCGATCTGTCGGCTGGGGCTGATGTTGATGCCCCGCCCTGATCGGGCGCTGAGCGAGATCAGGCGCGTGTTAAAACCCGATGCGCGGCTGGCGGCGCTGGTCTTTTCCCAGATCGAGCGCAATCCCTGTCTTGCCATCATGATGCGCGTGGCCTGCAAACATGCCGGACTGCCCCCGGCTGATCCGTATCGGCCCGGAAGCCTTGTCAGCCTTGGCAAGCCCGGCAGGCTGGCCGGGATGTTTGCCGAGGCGGGCTTTCGCCATGTGGTGGCCACCCGGCTGCCTGCCCCGATGATCCTGCCTGCGGTTGCCAATTACATGCAGTTTGTGCAAGACAGCGCCGCCCCGATTGTGGCCATTCTGTCGCGTCTGGACCCCGCAGCACGGGCGCGGGCCTGGGCCGAGATCGAAGACGAATTGCGCGCATTCTCGACCCCGGATGGCTGGAGCGGGCCGAACGAATTGCTGCTTGTGACCGGTGTCACATGATCGCGGCCCCGATGCCGCGCGGTCAGGGCCGACGTGCGCGGATCGCCCTCATCGCAGCGATTGCGGCAGTCTATGCGGGGGGGCTTATCGGTGGTCACTGGATATCGACCCACACCGAAGCCTGGCTGGTGCAGCAGGGGGTGTCGCCTGAAAACCCTGCGCTGGCCGGGGTGTTGATCGGCGTGATCTGTCTTTACATCGTCGCGACCGCACTGCCGTTTGTGCCGGGGGTCGAGATCGGTTTGGGTCTGATCATGCTTTTTGGCGGTCGCATCGTGCCGCTGGTCTATCTTGCCACGGTCGCGGCGCTGGTGTTGGCCTTTGCTGTTGGGCGCACTGTGCCGCAAGATCGGCTTGTGCGCCTGTTTTCGGGCTTGGGTCTGGATCGCACATCAGCGCTGTTGCGGGGGCTGTCGGGTTTGACAGAAGCCGAACGGATTGAGCGTCTGCTTGCAATCGCGCCGGAGGGGTGTGCTTCATGGCTGCTTCGGCACCGGTTTTGGGGCCTTGCCCTGCTGATCAATGTGCCGGGAAACGCGCTTGTGGGCGGCGGCGGTGGGATCGCCGTGGCGGTCGGGCTCAGCCGTTTGATCTCGTTTCCGATGTACATTTTATGCGTCATGCTGGCCGTCAGCCCAATTCCGATCAGCGTTCTGGTGTTCGGCTGGTTTGCCCAATAGCGCAGCAAAGCCGCCGCCGATCGGCAGAGCGGCCCTGCGCTTAGGGTTTTGTGCGCTCGGCCCCGCGCGCGGTATTTTTGCCCGCGATCCAAGTGGCGCGGATGGCGCGGTCGTCGCCCAGCATGATGGTGGGAAACAGCCCTTGCCAGATGTCTTGCGCACGCGCGCTGGCTTGGGCGATTGCGGGGGTCGAGGCAAGGTCTATGATGGTAAGATCGGCCTCCATCCCTTTGGCAATATTTCCGATTTTGGTATCGGCGCGCAACGCGCGGGCCGAGCCTTGGGTGGCCAGCCACCACAGCTGGCTGGGGTGCAGCGCCGTGCCGCGCAACTGCGCCACCTCATAGGCTGCGGCCATGGTGCGCAGCATCGAAAACGAGGACCCGCCGCCTGTATCCGTGGCAAGCCCCACGCGCATCGTATGGGCGAGGCTCATGTCAAACAGGCCCGAACCGATAAAGGTGTTCGAGGTCGGGCAGTGGATCAGGCTTGCGTCCCTCTCGCGCAGGCGGTCGCGCTCGCGCGGGGTCAGGTGGATGGCGTGGCCGTAAAGCCCGCCCGCCCCCAAAAGCCCGTGCGCCTCGTAGGTGTCAAGGTAGTCACGCGCCTGCGGGAACAGATCGCGGACCCATGCGATCTCGTCCAGCTGTTCGGACAGGTGGGTTTGCATCAGACACTCGGGGTTTTCACCCCAAAGCGCGCCAAGCGCTGACAGCTGCTCGGGCGTCGAGGTGGGCGAAAAGCGCGGTGTAATGACATAAGCCAGCCGATCAACGCCGTTCCACTTGTGCAACAGGGCCTTGCTGTCGTCATAGGCCGATTGTGCGGTGTCGCGCAGGCCTTCGGGGGCATTGCGGTCCATGCAGGTCTTGCCCGCCCAAGCCCGCAGACCGCGCGCGCGGGCCGCGGCAAAGAACGCATCCACGCTGGCCGGATGGATCGTGGTATAGCTGCACATCGAGGTGGTGCCATGTGCCAGCGCAAGGTCAAGATAGCGGTTGGCGATCGTCTCGGCATAGGCGGGATCGGCAAAGCGCATCTCTTCGGGAAAGGTATAGGTGTTGAGCCAATCAATCAGCCGCTTGCCCCATGAGGCGATGATCGCGGTTTGTGGATAATGCACATGAGCGTCAATAAACCCCGCCGAAATCAGGCAGGTGCCATAGTCGGTGACGCGCGCCTGCGGGAACTGCGCCCGGATCCGGGCCGCGGGGCCGTGGGCTAGGATTTTGCCTGCCTCAATGGCCACCGCGCCCGTTGCCTCGTGGCGCGCGGCCTCGGGGCCCTTGGCGAAGGGGTCGGCGTCAAACGAGAGCACTTGGCCCAGAAGAATGTCGGTCATGAAGGCTCCTTGGCGTCCGGGCGATACTACTGCGTTACTTATCTGGGGTAAATTTCCCTTTGGCCCTGTTTGTCAGAAACAGCTTTCGTTAAGGTTGGGGCAATAGGGAGGCGACATGAGCGAAGAGATGGCCGTTATGGACGAGGACGAGGTGCACGCCGATCGCGTGGACGCGATCCTTGCGGCTGTCGAGGCGGGCGATGCAGACCGCGTCACCGAACTGATGGAACCGCTGCATGCCGCTGATATTGCTGACCTTTTGGAGCAGCTGCGCGGGCCAGACCGGCGTGCTCTGCTCACGCTTTGGTCGGGTGAGATCGACGGCGAGATTCTGTCGGAAATCCATGAGTCGATCCGCGAAGAGGTCATCGAGTCCTTGCCGCGCGAAGTCGTCGCCGAGGCGATGCGCGAGCTGGATACCGACGATGTGGTCGATATTCTGGAAGACCTCGAGCAGCCGCAGCAAGACCTGATTCTGGGTGCGCTGGAACTGGCCGACCGCGTGGCGGTGCAACAAGCGCTGTCCTATCCCGAATATACGGCCGGCCGCCTGATGCAGCGCGAGGTGGTGGTCGCGCCCGAATATTGGACGGTGGGCGAGACGATCGACTTTCTGCGCGAGGCAGAAGTGCTGCCGGATCAATTCTACCACGTTATTCTGGTCGATCCGCGGATGAAGCCGGTGGGCTATGTGACGCTGGGGCGGCTGTTGTCGAGCCGGCGCGCGGTGGCGTTGAAAGAGATTTTGGAGGACACCTTTCGCACGGTTCCGGTCACCGAACCCGAGGAGGATGTCGCCTATCTGTTTAACCAGTATCACCTGATCTCGACCCCGGTGGTTGACGATACGGGGCGGCTGGTGGGTGTGATTACCATCGACGACGCGATGAACGTGCTGGACGAAGAACACGAGGCTGACATGCTGCGTCTGGCGGGTGTGGATGACGAATCCAGCCTGTCGGATACGGTTTGGGAGGCCGCGAAGGGTCGCGCGGTCTGGCTGTTTGTGAACCTGCTGACGGCGATCCTTGCGTCGGGGGTGATTTCGCTTTTTGCCGCCGATATCAACAAGATGGTGGCGCTGGCGGTGCTGATGCCGATTGTGGCCTCGATGGGGGGCAATGCCGGTACGCAGTCGATGACGGTGGCGGTGCGCGCGCTGGCCACCCGCGATCTGACCGCGCAGAACGCGGGCCGCGTGGTGCGACGCGAGGTTCTGGTGGGGGGGCTGAATGGTCTGGCCTTTGGCGTCATTATGGCCTTTGTCGCGGGGATCTGGTTCGGCGTGCCGATGCTGGCGGTGGTGATCGGCTTTGCGATGCTGTTCACGCTGGTCGCGGCGGCACTGGGCGGGATTTTGATCCCGATGACGCTGGAGCGGTTCAATATCGACCCGGCACTCGCCTCGGGGCCCTTTGTGACCACGGTGACGGACGTGGTGGCGTTTTTCGCCTTTTTGGGGCTGGCATCGAAGGTTCTGCTATGAGCGATCAAGACAAGGCGGCGGCGCGCAAGCTGGCCTTTGCGGCGCGCAAATCGGCGTTCGAGGCAGGGCAAGGGCAGGCGGGCGAGTTGTTGGCCGACTATCTTGCGCCGCATCGGGGCCGTGCTTTGGCAGGCTATATGGCGATGCGCACCGAGGCCGATCCGATGGCCGCAATGGCCGTGCATCAGGGGCCGGTTTGTGTGCCGGTGATCATGGGGGCCGCGCAGCCGTTGCGGTTTCGCGAGTGGTCGGTGGGCTGCGAGATGGTTGCGGGCGAATTTGGCGCGCTGATCCCCGCAGAGGGCGCCTGGATCGAGCCGGAGGTGCTGATCGTGCCCTTGGTGGGCTTTGATGCGCGCGGCTACCGGCTGGGCTATGGCGGCGGATTTTATGACCGCACGCTGGAGGGCTTGCGGTCAAAGCGGCCTACATTGGCGGTGGGGTTCGGCTTTGCGGCTCAGGAACTGGCGCATGTGCCGATTGATGACTTTGATCAGCGGCTGGACGCGATGGTGACCGAAGCCGGCGTGCGGCTGTTTGACCGCCCCTTGGAGGATTAGACCCCCAAAAGGCAGCAGGTGCATCCAGATCGCGTAACTTCGATCAGAGGATCGAAAACTTTGATCAGACTTACTTCGCGATGTGCTCGTCTTTGACGAACATGTTGCCCCAAGCGCGGTCGATCAGCTCGGGGGACATCTGATAGGGGATGCCTTCAAATTCGCAAACGGCAATCATCTGGTCGATCAGGAAGGTCGGCTGATAGTTGGCGAAGTTGTTGTCGATGGTCGGATATTTGGTTTTCAGCATGTGGATCAGCGTGGCCTCGTTCAGGGCCATTCCCTTTTTCTTGGCGACCATCGCAAAGATTTTCAGGAACATTTCCTGATTTGGGCCGTCGATCTTGATCTTGAAGAAGATACGACGCAGGGCCGCGCCGTCAAAGATCTCGTTCGGATGGAAGTTGGTCGAAAAGATCACCAGAGTGTCGAAGGGCACGGTGAACTTTTCGCCCGATTGCAGCGCGAGGATGTCGCGGGATTCTTCCAGCGGCACGATCCAGCGGTTGACGAGTTTCTGCGGCGGCTCGGATTGGCGGCCAAGGTCGTCGACGATGAAGATGCCGCCAGAGGCTTTGAGCTGCAACGGGGCCTGATAGGTGCGCGCGGTCGGGTTGTATTTCAGATCGAGCATGTCGAGCGTCAGTTCACCACCGGTGATCACCGAGGGGCGCTCGCAATAGACATAGCGGTTGTCGTAGCGATTGCCGGTGCGGCGCAGCGCATTGGGGTCATCAACCGAGGCTTCGGCGGCGGAATGTACGATGGGGTCATAAACGGTGATGACCTGCCCCGAATATTCGATGGCACGAGGGACATAGATCTTATCGCCCAAAGCGGCCCGAATTCCGTTTGAAATCGACGACTTACCGTTTCCGGGCGGGCCATACATCAGGATCGAGCGGCCAGAGGATACCGCCGGACCAAGGTTGGAAATCAGGTCTGTCGGCAGGATCAGATGGCCCATGCCCTTCATCAGCTCTGGCCGCGTCAGCTTGATGTCACGCACCGATTGGCGGCGCATCTGTGCGGAATAGGCGTCAAGCGGCACGGGCAGCGCGCCGTAATATTCGGACTGCGACAGCGCATCAAGCGCGCGGGACTTGCCCGCATCGGTCAGCTGATAGCCCATCTCATTGCTGGTCGAGGTCGCGTTCAGCGTGCCCTTGGCCTCGAGCAGGCGCTGTTTGCGCGACCCGTCAACCAGTTCTTGCGTCAGCGTCACCGGCAAGGCGATCGCGCGCGCGAGGTCCGAGACAAGATCAAGGTTCATCCGGAACATGGTCTTGAGCAGAATATCCTGCATCATCACCACAGTCAGGCCGGTTTCCGCAAGGCTGCGCGGTTGCGGCGGGGCCTGTACACCAAGCGGGGTCTGGATGTTCATCTGGTCACCTTTGTTCGATTCGGGCGGTCATTACGCCCGATGTGTCAACAAAGGAGAGAACGCTAGAAAAGCGGCGATAGTGCGGCCAAAAGATAAAAGATCAGTGTCGCGGAGAGTGCTGTTCCAAAGGGAAAGCCCTTATGCGTCCAGCTTTTCCAATCCGGCGTCGCGGCCCGAAAGGGGGGGATGTATTTCAGCAGTCGGTGCGCGGCCAGCGAGCCCAGCGAACAGGCGATATAGATCATCGCAAGCAGGGTCAGATTGGCGTGGACAAAGGCAGGCGCCATGGCGGCGGCAAATTTCGCATCGCCTCCGCCAATCGCGCCAAGCGCGTTGAGGATAAAGGTCACCACCAGCACAGCCGCGCCAAGGCCAAGCCCCAGCGCCCAGAATTTCAACGACATAGCCTGCACCAGCACAAGCAAAAGGCCGATCACCACCCAGACCGCCACCATGACGATCGAGGCCTGGTTCGGGATCTTCATGAACTTCAGATCGCTCCACGACACCCATAGGCCGATGGCGAGGGCGAAAGGCAGCAGGGCGGCGGCGGCGATGGGAGAGATCATGCTTAGCCTTCCAGTGCCTTGAGGCTGCGCTCGGCGGCCTCGAAATAGGTGGGCGAGGTGTCAACGGCAGAGCGCAGCAGGTCCTTGCCCACCGACACGTCGCCCTGTTTGATTGCGGCAAGGGCTGCGGTGTATTGCAGCTGCGCACGTTCCTGCTGGGTCATGTCGACCACGGGCAGGTCGTATTTGCGCTGGCCAGCGCGCGCAAGCACGAGGTTGTTCTTGGCGGTAAACATCGTGGGATCATAGGTCAGGGCCTGAATGAACAGCCGCTCGGCGCCGGCGTTGTCGCCACGGGTCAGTTTAGAATAACCCCAGTTGTTGTACACACCCGAAGGTTTCGACGACAACCCCGCCGCGATTTCGTAAAAGCTGTCGGCCTTTTTCCAGTCTTTCTTGGAATCGGCCACCATCGCCTCGAGCCGATAGCGCTCGAAGGTTTCAAACGTCGGCGGGATTGAGTTCAGCGTTGCCTCTGCCGCTTTCCAGTTGTTCGTGCGGATCTGCGCATCCGCCATCTCGACGCGGTCGTCGTTGGTGCCATCCGGCATGGCCACGACAGAGGCCCAGACCGGAATCGCCTGATCGGGCTTTTGCGCGCGCACGAGCGATTTGGCCAGTCCCCGTTTGAGGTCAACGCGGTCAGGGTTTTCGGCCGACGATTTCTGGAAATAGGCCACCGCTTCGTTCGGGTCGCCCACGGTCAGCATGATATCCGACAGGTTGGATTCATCGATGACGTTAACGCTTTTCAGCGCCGCCTTGGATTTGGCATCTGATCCGCCGCCCACACAACCGGACAGCAGGGCCGTGCCGCAAAGGCACAGGGCAAGAAACTTGAGGTGGCGCATTTTGCGTCCTTTTTGTCGTCTGCTCGAACCTCAGAGTTGCGAGAGCAGCACATAAGTGCCCTGTCCCCGCCGCACGAGTTTCATTACGGGTTTGTTATCTTGTTTGGGATCATACACGGACGCTTCGCTGCGCGCGATAGCCAGCTTGAGATTTTCGCGAATGGAGTCCGTTTCGCCACTGTCCAGCGCGAAGGCCCGCTGAAAGAACACCCGTGCCTCGCCCACTTTGCCTTCTTCCATCAGCACAACGCCCAGATTGTTCAGCGCCGGCACCGAGGTTTCATCGGCCTCAATGGCGCGGTGCAGGATCTGTTCGGCCTGACCCAGGCGGCCCAGATGCAGATTGGCCGAGCCGATGGCCGAAAGCACATCAGCATTCATCCCCTGTTCGCCCGCGGCCCGCATATAGGCGCGCAGGGCCAGTTCGTATTCCCCCGCCTCCATCAGGCGGTGGCCGACCAACAGCCCATCAACGCCTTTGCCGCGCGGATCGGCGCCAAGTGGCGCATTGCGCGCGATTTGAGATGCAGAAAGGCCGCCCGTTTGCGTACAGGCGGCCAAAGCGATCAGGATCAGCGCGGCGAGAGCCGGAAGTCGCCTCACGAAATTCAGCCTCCTCCGCCAAGACCCGTTGCGATGCCCTGCACAGCAGGCCCGATCAGGATAATCAGCAAGGGCGGCAAGGTAAACAGCATTGTTCCAAGGGTCAGCTTGGTCGGCAGCTTGTTGGCCAATTCTTCGGCCCGCATGACACGTTTGTCACGCATTTCAGCCGAATAGACCCGAAGAGCGTCTGACATCGAGGTGCCGAAGGTCGCGGATTGCACCAAGGTGGTCACGAAGGACGAGATGTCGGGAATGCCCACGCGCTCGGACATGTCTTTGAGAACACGGCTGCGTTCTTTACCCGCCTTGACCTCTTGGGCGACCATGTCGAATTCATCGGCCAAAGCGGGGTAGCCCGCGCGGCTTTCCTTGGCGATGCGGTTGATGGATTGGTCGAGCGATTGACCTGCCTCGACACAGACCAGCATCAGGTCAAGCGCGTCAGGAAAGCCCGAGACGATTTCCTTTTCGCGCGCCTTGGCGCGTTTGTTTACCCAGTAGATCGGCAAATAATAGCCCGCAGCGCCCGGGATCAGGGTTTGCATGACCATGGCCGAGGTCGTTGGCTCTGCAGTGCCATTGCCAAACATGGTGTAGATCATCCCGATGATCAAAAGCGAGATGCCCAAGACCATCTGCGAGAAGTGGAACATGCGGACGGAATTCTTGTTCTTATAGCCTGCGCGCACCATTTTCATGCGCGCAGCCGTCATTTCTTCGGCGTTCTGCGGTTCGAGGAAGCTTGCGAATTTTTCCAGCTTGTCGGCCTTATCCGCCGCGCGCAGCTTGGCACGCTCGGGCGAGGCCCCTTGCTTTTCAACCGCTTGGCGAAGTGCTTTGAGTTTGTCGAAAGGTTCGGGCTGTTTTTTCAACAGCATCGGAACGGCCCCGACGATCAGCGCAAGAGCGAGACCGAGCAGGCCGACCATTGGGCCCAATTCACCGAATTGCGCCGTAAGCATCGCGCTGATGGGAGCGAGCGGGTTCATAACGGCCTCATACTTTGATATCGACCATGATCCGCATGAAGATCATGTTGATCACAAGGAAAACGCCCACGACGAGGCAGGCAGGAATAAACACCGGCGTTTCTTTCACACCGTCGTAATAGTCGGGTTTGATGATGTTGATCATCACGACGGCGGCCAGCGGGAACATCGACAGAAAGCCGCCCGACCATTTTGCCTCGGCGGTGATCGCCTTGACGCGGCGAAAGAGTTTGAAGCGGGCACGGATCACCTTGGCCAGACCTTCAAGGATCTCGGCCAGGTTGCCGCCTGCGGTCTGCTGGATGTTCACCGCCACGGCAAGAAAGCGCAAATCCTGATTGTCCATGCGTTCGGCAAAGGCTTTGAGGCTTTCGGCGACATCACGGCCATAGGCGGCCTCGTCCGAGATCATGCCGAATTCAGAGCCAAGCGGGTCGGGGACCTCTTTGGACACGATGCCGATGGCCGAAGAAAACGGATGGCCGACGCGCAACGAGCGCACCATCAGCTCCACCGCGTCGGGCAATTGCTCTTCCATCAAGGACACGCGCTTTTTGGCTTTGCCGTTGACCCAGAAATACACGCCGCCCACGCCCATGCCGAGGGCAACCACCGCGCGGATCGGCGCTGCGGCAGAGGTGCCCACGGTCATCATCACAAAGGCCACAACGGTCATCGCGATCATAATCATGATAAGTTGCATCGGGGTGAAGGCAATGTTTCCCTTTTGCGCCTTGGCCGCCAGCATCGAATAGAGCGGGATGCCGCGGGCGTTCATATGCTGGCTCATCTCCTTGCGGAGTTGTTCCAGAACCTGTTCGCGGTTGTTGTTGGATTTTTCGAGCAACGCCAGACGGCGGCTGACACGGTTGTTGAGGTTGATCGACTTGCCAAAGACCGCAATATAAAGCGCGCTGATCAGAGTGGGGATCGCGGCGAAGATCAGAAGGTAGACGAGCGGTGCTGCTGATAATGTCATGATATGCCTCAGACAATCGGTTCATAGATAGAGGCGGGCAGATCGTAGCCCCACTGACGGAAGCGGTCAGAGTAGTGCGAGCGCACCCCGGTCGCGTTGAAGCGTCCGATGATCTTGCCGTTTGGCTCGACGCCAAGGCGTTCATAGCGGAACACCTCTTGCATCGAGATCACATCGCCTTCCATGCCGGTGATCTCGGTGATCGACACCATGCGGCGCGAGCCGTCTTGCAGACGCGAGGCCTGCACGATCACGTTCACAGCGGCCGCGATCTGACTGCGCACGGCCTTGAGCGGCATTTCGATACCGGCCATCGCCACCATGTTCTCCAGACGGGAAATGCCGTCACGCGCCGAGTTGGCGTGGATCGTGGTCATAGATCCGTCGTGACCAGTGTTCATCGCCTGCAGCATGTCGATAACTTCTTCGCCACGCGTTTCGCCGACGATGATCCGGTCCGGACGCATCCGCAGCGCGTTGCGCAGACAGTCGCGCTGGGTCACAGCGCCCTTGCCTTCGACGTTTGGCGGGCGGCTTTCCATCCGGCCAACGTGGATCTGTTGCAGCTGAAGTTCGGCCGTATCCTCAATCGTCAGCACGCGTTCGGTGTTGTCGATGAACGACGATAGTGCGTTCAGCGTGGTGGTTTTACCCGAACCCGTACCGCCGGACACGATGACGTTCAGACGACACGACACAGCGGCCTGAAGATACAGCGCCATCTCTTCGGTAAAGGCGCCGAATTTCACCA
>JAHEBX010000109.1 GCA_024642045.1 Pseudorhodobacter sp.
GGGGCGTGACGGTGTCCTACTTTGAATGGGTCAAAAACCTGTCCCACATCCGTTTTGGCCGTATGCAGCGCCGCCAGGAAGAATCGCGCCACCAACTTCTGGTCAATGAACTTGAACGCCTTTCGGCCGACAAGGGCCTTGGCTGGACGCTCTCTCCCGGCTTCAAAGAGGGCTATCTGCGCGGCGCGGGTGAGTTGGAACTTGTGCGCTCAGGGCTGGATGACACCATGCGCGGCGCCTATCAGGCGATGCGCGAGGTCTGGCACGGCCGCCCCGAAGTGGGCGATCTGCGCGTTGCGGCCTATATCGTCTCGATCAGCCGGATCGCCGCGACCTACAAGTCGAAGGGGCTCTAAGCCTTTCATACTGGTCTAAATATCCCCCGCGGAGCGTCCTGCAGTGGCGTCGGATGCCTCCGGCGGGGATATTTGAGCCAGTATGAAAGCCGATCGACCAGAAGGATGGTATGCGACGCTCTTTGTCGCGGGCGGTATAGTTTGCCGCCTTTAGGTGTTGAATAAGGCGCCTAAAGCGGGTTCACTTGCCGCAAATCGAGGGAGCGTCGCATGCGCTATTCTGGGCTCAAAGTCATCACGCAGGGATTGTTTGGCAACAAGGGCTGGGGGGCGGCCTGGCGCAGCCCCGAGCCCAAGGCCGAATATGACGCGGTGATCATCGGCGGCGGCGGGCACGGGCTCTCTACGGCCTATTATCTGGCCAAAAACCACGGGTTGACCAATATCGCGGTTTTGGAGAAGGGCTATATCGGCAGCGGCAACATCGGGCGCAACACCACCATTGTGCGGGCGAATTACTACATGCCTGGCAACTCGGAATTCTACAGCCACTCGCTCAAACTCTGGGAGGGGCTGGAGGCCGAGCTGAATTATAACGTGATGCATTCTCAGCGCGGGCAGCTGGTGCTCTGTCATTCCGACGGGCAGCGCGACACGCTGGCGCGGCGCGGCAATGCGATGCTCAATCAGGGCGACGACGCCGAGTTGTGGAGCCGTGAGCGGGTGCGCGAAGAGGTGCCCTATCTCGATTTCGAGCAGACACGCTTTCCGATCTATGGCGGGTTGATGCACTGGCGCGGCGGCACCGCGCGCCATGATGCGGTGGCTTGGGGCTATGCGCGCGGGGCGGATCAGCGCGGCGTTGATCTGATCCAGAACTGCGAAGTCACCGGGATTGATATCGAAAACGGTGTGGTTAAGGGCGTGCAGACCACGCGTGGTCCGATCCGCGCCAAGAAGGTGGCGATGATCGCAGCGGGGCGCTCGTCTCAGGTGGCGGCGATGGCGGGCATGCGCCTGCCGGTGGAAAGCCACGTCTTGCAGGCCTTTGTGACTGAGGGGCTGAAGCCGATCATTGACCATGTGATCTCGTTCGGGATGGGGCATTTCTATATCAGCCAGTCCGACAAGGGCGGTTTGGTCTTTGGCGGCGACATCGATTTTTACGCCTCTTATGCGGCGCGCGGCAACCTGCCGATGGTCGAGCATGTGATGGAGGCTGGCATGACCCTGATGCCGATGATCGGTCGCGCCAAAGTCCTGCGGTCTTGGGGCGGGATCATGGATATGACGCCGGACGGCTCGCCGATCATCGACAAGACCCATGTCGAGGGGCTGTTTGTCGATGCGGGCTGGAACTATGGCGGCTTTAAAGCGGTGCCGGCCTCGGGGTGGTGCATGGCGCATCTCATGGCCACGGGTGAGAGCCACGAGGTCGCCAGGCGCTTCCGTCTTGACCGGTTCCGCACGGGGCATGTGATGGACGAAGAAGGCACCGGCAGCCAACATAACTTGCACTAGGGAGTGATGCGATGAAGATACCTTGCCCCCTTTGCGGTGCCCGCGACCGGCGTGAATTCTACTATATGGGAACTGACGATTACTTGCTGCGCCCCAGCGATAATGCAACCGAGGCGGAATTGGACAACCATCTGTTTTTGCGCGACAATCCAGCAGGCAAGACCCAAGATCTGTGGTATCACGAAACAGGTTGCGGGTCTTGGATGGTGGTCAGCCGCAACACCATCACCCACGAGGTTTACGGCGCCGAGCTGGTCATGGAACGCAAGAAGGAGGCCCGGTGATGCGGATCGAGGGCAAAGGGCGGATTGATCGCTCCAAGGTGGTGCATTTCACCTTTGACGGGCGCAAATATAAGGGCTTCAAGGGCGACACGGTGGCGTCGGCGCTGCTGGCCAATGGGGTCAAGCTGATGGGCCGCAGCTTCAAGTATCACCGCCCGCGCGGGGTGTTGACGGCCGGGTCCGAAGAGCCGAACGCGCTGGTCGAGGTGGTGGGCGCGCGCAATCAGACCCCCAATGTCCGTGCCACGATGCAAGAGATTTTCGAAGGCCTGAACGTGCGCAGCCAGAACCGCTGGCCAAGCTTGCGGTTTGATCTGCTCAGCGTCAACGATCTGCTTTCTCCCTTTCTGTCGGCAGGGTTCTACTACAAGACCTTCATGTGGCCGCGCAGCCTTTGGGAGCGGCTCTACGAGCCTGTCATCCGGCGCGCCGCAGGGCTTGGCAGCTTGTCGGGCACGCATGACGAAGGGCATTACGAAAAGGCCTATGCCTTTTGCGACCTGTTGGTGGTAGGCGCTGGTCCTGCGGGGCTGATGGCGGCACTGGTTGCGGCGCGGGCAGGCGCGGATGTGATCCTGTGCGAAGAGGATCGTCTGTTGGGCGGGCGCTTGCTGTCTGCCGATAGCAATATTGATGGCAAGCCTGCGGGGGCTTGGCTGGCCAGCGTCGAGGCGGAACTGCGCGCCCTGTCCAACGTGCGGGTGATGACGCGCACAAGTGTGACGGGGGCCTATGACGGCGGGGTCTATTCGGCGCTCGAGCGGGTGGGCCTGCATCGCGGCCCGCGGCCTGACCTTCCGCGCGAATGCTTCTGGCGGATCACCGCGGCGCAAGTGGTGCTGGCGGCTGGCGCGCTGGAACGCCCGATCGCCTTTCCGATGAACGACCGGCCGGGGATCATGCTCGCTTCGGCGGCGCAGACCTATCTTGAGAAATTCGGCGTGGTGGCGGGGCGCCGCGTGGTGCTCTTTGCCAACAACGATGGCGCGCGCGCGGTGGCGCGGCAACTGATGGCGGCAGGGGTGTCTGTGGCCGCGATCCTTGACAGCCGGCTGGATGCCAGTGCGGTCGAGGATTGTCCGGTCTATCTGGGTGCCGAAGTGACTGACACCAAGGGCCGTCTTGCGCTGCGCGAGATTTCGGGGCGCCATGCGGGCGGGGCGTTTCAGATCGACTGCGATCTTTTGCTGGTCTCGGGGGGCTGGAACCCGATGGTGCATCTGACCTGCCATATGAACGGGCGGCCCCGCTGGGAGGCCAGCATTGCAGCCTTTGTGCCGATGGCTGACGCCGTGCCGAACTTGCGCGCTGCAGGGGCCTGTAACGGCGCGTTTTCCACCCTCGAATGCCTTGCAGAAGGGGCGCAAAGCGCGCAGTCAGCGCTGCAAGCGCTGGGGCGCGCGGGCGGCGTCACGCAGGTGCCTCGGGCCGAGGGCTTGCCCTATGCCATCACGCCGCTTTGGGCGGTCGAGGGCAAGGGGCGGGCCTGGCTCGATTTTGCCAACGACGTGACCACCAAGGACGTCAAACTCTCGGCTCAAGAAGGTTTCGCCTCGGTCGAGCATATGAAGCGCTACACGACCCAGGGCATGGCCCCCGATCAGGGCAAAAACTCCAACATCGGTGCTTTGGCCGTGCTGGCCGATGCGACCGGGCGCGCGATCCCCGAGACAGGCACCACCACGTATCGGCCGCCCTTCGTGCCAACCTCCATCGCCGCGATGGGTGCGGGCGGGCGCGGCGCGGGCTTTGCGCCGCAGCGCTTCATGACCTCGGATCAGGCCAGCCGTGACCGGGGCGCCCCGATGATCGAGGCGGGGCTGTGGTATCGGCCCAGCTATTTTCCCAAACCCGGCGAGACCACCTGGCGTGAGGCCTGTGACCGCGAGATCGCCTATGTGCGCCATGCGGTCGGTGTCTGCGATGTCTCGACACTCGGCAAGATCGACATTCAGGGCAAGGACGCAGGCCGCTTCCTTGATCTGGTTTACACCAATCCCTTCAGCACCTTACCCGTCGGTCGCGTGCGCTATGGCCTGATGCTGCGTGACGACGGCTATGTGATGGACGACGGCACTTCGGCGCGTCTGGCTGATGATCGCTACCTGATGACCACCACCACAGCCGCGGCGGGTCTGGTGATGCGGCACCTTGATTTCGTGCATCAGGCCCATTGTGCCGATTGGGATGTGCGCTTCATTTCGGTCACCGAAGCTTGGGCGCAGTTTGCCGTGGCAGGGCCCAAGGCGCGGGCGTTGATCAACTCGCTGCTGGATCAGCCCTTGGGCGATTTTCCGTTCATGGCGGTGGGTGATGTGCCGCTGGGCTCGGTCAGCGCGCGGCTGTTCCGGATCAGCTTTTCGGGTGAAGAGGGCTATGAGATCGCCGTTCCCACCCGCTATGGCGAGGCGCTGTTTCGTGACCTTGTGGCGCGGGCCGAGACCATGGGCGGCGGGCCTTACGGGATGGAGGCACTGAACGTGCTGCGGATTGAAAAAGGCTTCATCACCCATGCCGAGATCCACGGACGGGTGACGGCCTTTGATATCGGCGCCGAAAAGATGGTTTCGGGCAAGAAAGACTGCATTGGCAAGCGCGCCGCGATGCGCCCGGGCATGCTCGGGCCCGAGCGCGAGCAGATGGTCGGGCTGAAACCGCTGAGCGAGGCGCTGATCACCTCGGGCGCGCATCTTTTTGAGCCCGCAGCCGATCTGACGCGCGTGAACAGCCAAGGCTACACCACGTCAGTCGGCTATTCGCCTATGTTCGGGCGCTATCTGGCGCTGGGCTTTTTGGTCAATGGGCGGGCGCGTCTGGGCGAAACGGTGCGGCTGGTGGACCGCCTGCGCGGCATCGACGTGCCCTGCGAGGTTTGCGATCCGGTGTTCTTTGACAAAGCAGGGGAGAAGTTGCGTGCCTGAATATATCGCAAAGACCGCTTTGGAAGGCCGCGCGCCGCTGGACGTCGCGGGCACCGTGCTGATGGAGGTGGATCACGGACGCATCGCCTCGATCCAACCCTTTCCCGCGCAGGAAAAGGCCGTGGCCAAGGTCCTGAAACCACTTGGCTTTGGCTTTCCAGCGGTGGGGAAATTTGCGGTCAAGGACGGCGCGCTGATCGCCTGGTCGGGGCGCGAGCAGGCGTTCCTGATCGGGGTCGATTGCCCCGATTTTGGCAAGGCAGCCGCTGTGACCGATCAGTCCGGCGCTTGGGTCAGCCTCGATCTGAACGGGCCGCTCGCAGTGCAAGCTTTGGCGCGCTATGTGCCGATGGATCTGCGCCTCAGCGCCTTTGGTGTGGGCAGTGCGGCGCGCACGCCGCTTTACCACATGTCGGCGGTGATCCTGCGGCTGGGCGAGGATCAGTTTCGCATCATGGTATTCCGCTCGATGGCGCGCACGGCTTGGCACGAGATGGAGGTGGCGCTGAAAACCCTCGCCGCGCGGGCGGCATGAGCCTGTCCAACAGCGATCTGGTGGAGCTTACGGCGTTTCGCCACACGCTGCACCGCTTTCCCGAGGTGTCGGGGCAAGAGCGCGAGACGGCAGCGCGGGTGGTCGCAGCGCTGCGCGAACTGGCGCCGGATGAGATCGTCACGGCATTGGGTGGCCACGGGGTTGCCGCGGTTTTCAACGGCGCAGAGGCAGGTCCGACGCTGCTCTTTCGCGCAGAACTCGATGCGCTGCCGATCGAGGAACTCTCGCAGGCCGATCACCGCTCGACCATAGGCGGCAAGGGGCATCTTTGCGGCCATGATGGTCATATGACCCTGCTGATCGGCCTTGCGCGCCTGCTGTCGCGCAAGCGTCCGGCGCGCGGGCGCGTGGTGCTGATGTTCCAGCCCGCCGAAGAAGATGGATCTGGCGCAAAGGCAGTGATCGGCGATCCACGCTATCAGGCACTGCGCCCCGACTGGGCCTTTGCAATCCACAACTGGCCCGGGACCTCGCTGGGTCATTGTCTGCTGGGGACTGGCGTTGTCAATTGCGCGAGTCAGGGCCTCAGGATTGTTTTCAAAGGGAAAACCTCGCATGCGGCCGAGCCCGCCAAGGGTCTGTCGCCCGCCCGCGCCATGGCGCGACTGATGCCTGGGCTGATGGCGATGGGGCATGGCGGTGGGTTGGATACAGACTTTCGGCTGGTCACCCTTACACATGCACGGCTGGGCGAGGCCAGCTTTGGCGTGGCGCCGGGCGAAGCCGAAATCTGGGTCACGCTGCGCACCGTGATCGACGCAAATATGGCCGATCTGCGCGCCGAGGCGATGGCGCTGGCCGGCGCCGAGGCGCAGGTGGAAGGGCTGACGGTCAGCTTCAGCCACCACGATGATTTTGCCGCTTCGGTCAATGACCCCGAGGCGGTCGTCCACATCGCACGCGCTCTTGATGCGCTCAGCTTGCCGCATGACGATCAAGGCCTTCCAGAACTGGCATCCGAAGATTTCGGGGTGTTCGGCTGGGGCCAGACCAAATCGGCGATGCTGTTCCTTGGCGCGGGTGAAGCCTCACCGGCACTGCACAATCCCGATTACGACTTCCCGGATGATTTGATCCACTTCGGGGTGGCCATCTTTCACAGGATCGCTGTCGATCTCTTGGGTTAACGCGACTTGAGGCTTTCATACTGGTTCAAATATCCCCGCCGGAGGCTCTTTTGGCCCATGCCGGATGCCTCCGGCGGGGATATTTGAACCAGTATGAAAGCCTCAGATCGCCGGGCTTTACATGGGGGGGCGAAGTGCCGATATAACGGGGTATGAGCTTACCACCCGGATTCCTTGACGAGTTGCGCACCCGCGTGTCGCTGTCCTCTGTTGTGGGGCGCAAAGTTACGTGGGATCAGCGCAAATCCAATCAGGGCAAGGGGGATATGTGGGCGCCTTGCCCCTTCCATCAGGAAAAGTCAGCCTCTTTCCATGTCGATGACCGTAAGGGGTTTTACTATTGCTTTGGCTGCCATGCCAAAGGCGATGCGGTGACTTTTATCAAGGAAATTGAGAACCTTGGCTTTATGGAAGCGGTCGAGGTTCTGGCGCGCGAGGCAGGGATGACGATGCCTGCGCGCGACCCTCGGGCGGCGCAGGTGGCGGATCGGCGCAGCCAGCTGGTGGACGTGATGGAAGAGGCGGTCAAGTGGTTCCGGCTGCAGCTGCGCACAGGGGCTGCCGTTGAGGCGCGGGCCTATCTGGCCAAGCGAGGTCTAAGTGTCGAGGCGCAGGACCGTTGGGAGATCGGTTTTGCGCCTGATGGCTGGCATGGCCTGCAACTGGCCCTGAAACAGAAAGGCATTGCGGACGATTTGTTGGTCGCTGCCGGCGTGTGTGCCACTTCAGACAAGGGTGGAGCGCCATATGACAGGTTTCGCAACCGCATCATCTTTCCGATCCGCGACGGGCGGGGTCGCGCCATATCGTTTGGTGGTCGGGCGATGGACCCAAAGGACAACGCGAAATATCTGAACGGCCCCGAGACTGAGCTGTTTGATAAGGGACGCAATCTGTTCAACCATGCCCCCGCGCGCGAGGCGAGCGGCAAGGGTGCGCCCTTGGTTGTGGCCGAGGGCTATATGGATGTGATCGCGCTGTCAGAGGCGGGCTTCAGGGCCGCAGTCGCCCCTCTGGGCACCGCCGTGACCGAGGATCAGTTGCGTCTGATGTGGCGCATCTCGGACGAGCCGATCATCGCGCTTGACGGCGATAGCGCGGGGATCCGTGCGGCGTTGCGAGTGATTGATCTGGCCCTGCCGCTGTTGGAGGCGGGCAAGGGCTTGCGCTTTGCGGTCATGCCTGCGGGGCTGGACCCTGACGATCTGATCAAGGCCAAGGGCGCGGCTGCGATGAAGGCGGTGCTGGACGAGGCGCAGCCGATGGTGAAACTGCTCTGGCAGCGCGAAACCGAAGGCCGGGTGTTTGACAGCCCCGAGCGCAAGGCAGCCTTGGATAAATCCCTGCGCGCGCACCTCAAGCGCATCGTTGATCCCAGCATTCGCAGCCATTACGGCGAGGATATCAAGCAGTTGCGCTGGGAGCTGTTTGGCCAGCGCTCCAAATCGGGTGCTGCACGCGCGCCGTTCAAACCCTTTGTCAAAGGCCAGCGCGCGGTCGAGGGCCCGGTGACGCCGACGGCTGCGACCAAAGGCTCGGCATTGGTCAGCGGTTCGGGGCAGGTGGCTGAGGTGCTGCGCGAGGCGGTGATTCTTGCCACCTTGATCCGCCACCCCGAGCTGATCGCAAAATTTGAAAGCGGGCTCGAGCGGCTGGATCTGATTGATCCCGCGCATGAAATTCTGCGTGCGGCGATTTTGCGGCATGCGCTGGCGGTTGATTTTCATGACCAGATCCAGAACGCAGCGCCCGATGCTCTTGAGGAATTGATGGCGCGCCCCCATGTGCAGTCAGCACCTTGCGTGCGCAACCAAACCGACAAGGAGCTGGCCACACTTTGCCTTGCCGAGGAATTCGCCAAACTGACCGCCCATCGGGGCGCGCGCCGCGAGATCGAGGATGCGGTCGAAGATCTCGAGGGCCTCGCCGACGAGGGTCTCACCTGGCGGCTGAGCCGCGCGGCAGAGGCGCGTCACCGGGCCGACAATCCTGCGCGCGAGGATGCGGCTGATCTGGGCGAAGACCGCTCTGCAATGATGACTCACCTGCAAAACTTGATTGATGGACAGGTTTGGGTGAAGAAAAAACACTGATTCGGCTTTAACCTGCTGTGATTCGCGCTATTGATTCGTATTGCGACGAATGATTCGGCTGACCCGGCGCAGCCCACGGCGACTAACACGGCGACCAAATAGGAGCGTTCATGGCCTCGAAAGACAATGACGACGGCAAACCCGAAGCCGAAGAGGCAGATGTCTCGCTCGATATGAGCCAAGCCGCCGTCAAGAAGATGATCGCGGATGCGCGCGAGCGTGGCTATATCACCTATGAGCAGCTCAATCAGGTGATGCCGCCCGAGCAGGTTGCCTCCGAGCAGATCGAAGACGTCATGTCGATGCTGTCCGAAATGGGCATCAACGTGGTCGAAGACGAGGATGTCGAAGACTCCGGCGATGCCCCCAGCGTTGGTGAGTTGGTCGATGTCTCGGGCCAGGGCGGTGAGGTTGCGGTTGTCAGCACCACCACCGAGGCGCTGGATCGCACGGATGACCCGGTGCGGATGTATCTGCGCGAAATGGGTTCGGTCGAACTGCTCAGCCGCGAAGGCGAAATCGCCATCGCCAAGCGGATCGAAGCGGGCCGCAACACAATGATTGCAGGGCTTTGTGAAAGCCCGTTGACCTTTCAGGCGATCATCATCTGGCGCGACGAACTTTTGTCCGAAGACATTCTGCTGCGCGATGTGATCGATCTGGAAGCGACCTTTGGCCGCTCGCTGGAAGGCGACGAAGAGATTGTCGGGTCGGATCTGGGCTCGGTCCCCGTGCCCTCGACCCCGCGCAAGGTCGAGCCGGTTGTGGTGGACGAGCCAGAGCTGGATGCCGATGGCAACCCGTTGGGTCAGGGTGAGTCTGATGACGACGACGACGACGAGGATGGTGCCTCGATGTCGCTGGCCGCGATGGAAGCGGCGCTGAAGCCCAAGGTGCTGGAAACCCTCGACCAGATCGCGCGTGATTATGCGATGCTGTCGGAAATGCAGGATCTGCGCATGTCCGCGACGCTGTCGGAAAAGCACCGCTTTTCCGCAAGCGAAGAGTCGGCCTATCAGAAATTGCGCAGCGAAATCGTGGTGTTGGTGAATGAGCTGCACCTGCACAACAACCGGATCGAAGCGCTGATTGACCAGCTTTACGGCATCAACCGCAAGATCATGTCGATCAATTCGGGCATGGTGAAACTGGCCGATGGCGCGCGGATCAACCGTCGCGAGTTCATCGAGGAATATCAGGGCTACGAGCTGGACCCGACATGGCTGGACCGGATGGCCGAGAAATCGGGCCGTGGTTGGCAAGCGCTGATGGAGCGGTCGCGCGACAAGGTCGAAGAGTTGCGCGCCGAGATGGCGCAGGTCGGCACCTATATCGGCGTGGATATTTCCGAATTCCGCCGAATCGTCAATCAGGTGCAAAAGGGCGAGAAAGAGGCGCGGCAGGCCAAGAAGGAAATGGTCGAAGCCAACCTGCGTCTGGTGATCTCGATTGCCAAGAAATACACCAACCGTGGCCTGCAATTTCTTGATCTCATTCAGGAAGGCAATATTGGTCTGATGAAGGCGGTCGATAAGTTCGAATACCGCCGTGGCTATAAATTCTCGACCTATGCGACCTGGTGGATTCGTCAGGCGATCACCCGCTCCATTGCTGACCAAGCCCGCACCATCCGTATTCCGGTGCATATGATCGAGACGATCAACAAGCTGGTGCGCACGGGGCGGCAGATGCTGCACGAAATCGGCCGCGAGCCGACGCCCGAGGAATTGGCAGAAAAGCTGCAGATGCCTTTGGAAAAGGTCCGCAAGGTGATGAAGATCGCCAAGGAGCCGATTTCGCTGGAAACCCCGATTGGCGACGAAGAAGACAGCCAGCTTGGCGATTTCATCGAGGACAAGAACGCGGTGCTGCCTTTGGACAGCGCCATTCAGGAAAACCTCAAGGAAACCACCACGCGGGTTCTGGCCAGCCTGACCCCGCGCGAAGAGCGGGTTTTGCGGATGCGCTTTGGGATCGGGATGAACACCGATCACACCTTGGAAGAAGTGGGTCAGCAATTCAGTGTGACGCGCGAACGGATCCGTCAGATCGAGGCGAAAGCGCTGCGCAAATTGAAGCACCCAAGCCGCTCGCGCAAGCTGCGCAGCTTTCTGGACCAATAAAAGGCGCCCTTCGGGGCGCTTTTTCTTTGCGCTTTCGCCGGTTCGGGCGACGGAAATGCCAAAGTCAGGCGTTTGGGCTAAGATGTCATATTGATCTGCAACAAAACCGGACCATTTTGATATCGTCGCACGCCCCTGTGCGATCAGGAGGATTTCGTGCGCGCCTTGTTCAAACAGATATTCGCTCTGGGGGTGGTTCTCGTGATTGGGGCCGGCCTGTGGCTGGCACTTTCGCCCAATGCCGCGCCGGTTTTGGCGCGCTTTGGGCTCGGTGGTGCGAGTGTGGCTGCGGCAGAGCAGCCAGCGGGTGCGCAAAAGGCAGGCGGCAAGCCGCCGGGTGCACAGGGTTCACCGGGGGCGGCACCGGCCGGGCGTGCAGGCGGCGGACGCGGCGGGCGCACTGCGGTGGTGGTGGTCAAACCGGCC
>JAHEBX010000252.1 GCA_024642045.1 Pseudorhodobacter sp.
CTTGACGCCGCGCGGGAACAATTGGGCAATGCTCTGGCGGAAACCGACCGTCTGACCGCCGAAGCAAGCGGGCTGGAGCGTCCGCAGTTCAACGCCCCTGCCCTGCCCTTTGACGCCCCCGATCTGACCGCCGCCGCCGCCCGCCAGCAGGCCCTGTTCGACACCCGCCGCGCGCAGCGCAACGAGGCGAAAAAGCGTCTGGTCGAAACCGATGCCCAGCTTGCCGCCCAGATCAAGGGCCTGGAAGCCCAGATTTCGGCCGCAGAAGAACAGGCGACGATCCTGACCGAGGATCTTGACCGTCAAACGGCCCTGGTCAACGACGGGCTGGCCCGGCGCCAGCCTCTTCTGGATCTGATGCGCCAGCAGGCCGAGCTTTCGGGCCGCATCGCCAGCCTGCGGGCGGATCGTCTGCGCATCGAAGGCGCTCGGCGGGAAGCGGTCCTGACGCTCTCACAAGACGAAAGCCGCCGCGACGAAGACGTGGCGCAAGGCCTGCGCGACATCAGCGCAAAAAGCCAGGAACTGATTTCAGAGATCGTGTCGCTGCAAGACTCTCTGGCCCGCACAGAGCTGCGCGCGCCGGTAACGGGTATTGTGCATGAGTTGCAGGTCCCTGCCCCCGGCAGCGTGATCGCGGCAGGTGCCGTGCTGGCCCAGATCGTGCCAACCAACCGCGCCATGGAGATCGAAGTCATGGTCGATCCGCGCAACATCGAAAGCGTGCATCAGGGCCAGAGCGGCAAGGTGATGCTCTCGGCCTATGATCCGCGCACGGTGCCAAAGCTGGCGGCCACCGTCAGCAATGTGCCTCCGGGGGCAGTAACAGACCCACAAACCGGCCGCAGCTTTTACCGTGTCACGCTGCATCTGGAAGGCACAGCGCTGCCCGAAGGCGTGGAGCTGCGCCCCGGCATGCCGGTTCAGGCCTTTCTGTCGACCGGAGAGCGGCCCTTGATGAACTGGTTGCTTTCGCCGGTGATGGCCCCTCTGTCACGGGCGATGCGGGAAAACTGAGCCGCCCGCGCGGTGGCGCAGCCAAAGCACAATGACCAGATAATAAAGCCACGCCCTGAGGCTAAGGCTTGACCCTTCTGGCTCTTGCCTCTCACTGTTCTGCCAGATGAGCAGAGCGCAGAGGACCGGCACGAGATCGGCCCTGTGGTCAAGAGCAGGTATCCAGGACGTGTCGCAGTCGCAAAACCGCCTTTCCCGCCGCAAGGCGGGCCCTGTTGCACTTGGGCTTGGCCTGATCGGGCTCTTGGGGGCCTGCGCCCCTGCGCTCGACACCAGCCGCCCGGTTTTTGCCTTTGGGCCGCGCTGGCACAGTGCTGCACCCGGAACGCCACGGCTGATGAACAACCTCGTCTGGTGGCAAGACTTTCGCGATCCCATCTTGAACGCGCTGATCGGACGGGCGCTAACCAGCAACCCCGATCTGGCCGCAGCACAGGCCCGCGCCAAGGCGGCGGGGCAATTGGCAGGCACCGTGGCCGGCCCGGTGAATGTCACCGGTGGGCTTGGGCTCAAGGCCAAGAGCGGCCGGCTGGCCACCGAAGACAGCACACAAAGCGCGGATCTCGGGATCGAGATCCTGTTTGATCCGGGCCGTGGCCGCGAAGCCAGCCGCAGCCTTGCAGCGGCCAGCGCCGGCGAGGCCGCCGCCCAAGCCGCAGGTGCGCGGCTTTTCCTGCTGAGCGAAGTCAGCGATGCCTATCTGGCGCTGCGCTATGATCAAAGGCGTCTGGCGCTGGCCCAGGCGGATTCCGCGCGCCAGCGCCAGACACTTGCTTTGGCCCGCAAGCTGGAAAAAGGTGGCGAAACCACCAAGATAGAGACGCTTCGCAGTCAGGCGCGCATTGCCAGTCTCGAGGCGGAAATGCCGTCTCTGGAAGGCGCCGTTGCCTCCGATATGGCCAAGCTGGCTCTCCTGGCAGGCGACGCCCCCGGCGCTTTACCGGCAGATCTGGCCTCGGGCTTGATGAAGAACACCGGCCAGCCGCGTGCACGCATGGCACCAGATCCGGGCATTCCCGCCGATCTGATCCGCAACCGGCCTGATATCCGTGCGGCCGAAGCCCGCTATGATGCCGCCCGCGCCGCCCTGGGCCAGGCCAGAGCCGCCCTCTACCCCAGTCTGTCGCTGTCCGGCACCATCGAGGCCGCGCGCAACACGCGCGGCGCGGCCACCAGCACAGGCAGCCTGCTGTCGCTTGGCCCCAACCTGCGGCTTCCCGCCCTGCCCCAAGGCCCTGCGCGGGCCAGCATCTCGGCCGCAGACTCCCGCGTCGAGGCCGCCCATGCCGATTGGACCTCGGCCGTGCTGAAAGCCCTTTACGAGGTAGAAACCGCCCTGATCGATTACCGCGCCGCCGTGCGATCAGAGGCCGCCGCGGATCGGGCGGTCAATCTGCACGCCCAAGCCCGCCGTCTGATGCGCGACGCGACCTCTGCGGGTGAAGCGACGCTGAGCGATCTGATCTCGGTCGAAGATGCGCTGGCCTCGGCAGAAACGGTGCAAGCCACCGCCCAGCTGAACCGGGCGCGCAGTTTTGCCCTGCTCAACATCCGCCTTGGCGCAGGCGCCGATCCCGCCCCATCCCCATAAAACGCAGCGGTCGTTACCCTAAAGCAACATCAAGACTCTGTCGTTATTGACCACGCAAGAGCCACATTTCTGAACGCTTTCCGACACTCTGTGACGAGATGGTGGCCCATGACGATTCCGTCGCCAAAACCCGTGGGACTTTTGCATGTTAAAAACAATCACCGTTTCGACACAGGCCGAGCTTCTTTCCGCCCTCAAAGGCGCAACAGGCGGCGAGACTATCCTGCTCAAGAGCGGAAATTATGGCGACCTTACTCTGATCGACAAAAGCACTTTCGATTTGACCTTCTCTTCAACCGTGACGATCAAGGCTGCGGACGCAAACAATCCGCCCGTCGTGACGGGATTGGATGTGCGCAATGCCTCGCACCTCAGCTTTGACGGCGTGACCTTCGACTATACGGCAAACCCCGGCGGCGCCCTGTGGA
>JAHEBX010000110.1 GCA_024642045.1 Pseudorhodobacter sp.
CCATTCGACAGGATCGAAGAGCTGGCGCGGCAGAGCGCGGGGCAGGGGGGGCGCCAGATCGGCCTCATCAGCTGGGGCGGGCAGGAACCACAGATCGGCCTCATCGGGCTCTGCGGGGTCGAAAATCGAGCGCGGTTCGGGCTCCGAAGATTGGCCGCGATCCTTTGCATGATTGACGATTTTTCGCATAACGCGCAAAATACGCCAATATTGTGCATCACCCAAGGGTTTTTTGAAGAACCCCTTATGTAATGATAAGTAACCATTATCATGAGTCTTGCGCAACACAGCGGATCGTGGCTAACTCCGCGGGAAATCAGTCCGGACACCATGAAAAACACCCTCCCTTTGCCCTCTTACGCAGCGCTTTCCGTCGAGGATGAGGCCACACTCTTGGCGCTCTACAAACGCGGCACCCCGGCCAATACCCTGCGCGCTTGGGAACGGGATCTGGCCTATATCGCGGCTTGGAAGGCCGCTGTCTTTGACCAGCCCCTTGCTTGGCCCGAGACCGAACGGGTGGCGCTGCGCTTTGTGCTGGATCACACGATGGATCTGACCGACAAGCCCGGCTCGGCGCAGGCGGCGGCGCTAGAGTTGATCGAGCTTGGCCTGCGCCGCGGTCTGGCTTGCCCGGCTCCGGCCACGCTGGACCGACGCATTGCCTCGTGGCGGGCCTTTCATCGCATGCGGAATCTGGCTTCACCGTTTGAGGCCCCGCTGTTGAAACAGGCCCGCGCCAAAGGGCGTAAGGCGGCGGCGCGACCGCGTCTGCCGAAATCACCGCGGCCGATAGATCGGGCCATGTTAGAGACGCTACTGGCCACTTGTGATGACGACCTGCGTGGCCTGCGTGACCGCGCCGTCCTGATGCTGGGGTTCGGATCGGGGGGGCGGCGGCGATCGGAAATCACCAACCTTTACCGCGAGGATATCGACACCTCGGACTATGCCTCCAAGGGGCTGATCTGGCTGCGGCTGCTGGAGACGAAAACCACCGGCAAGGCCGATGCGCCACGCCTGCCGCTCAAGGGGCGGGCGGCGCGGGCAGTGATGGGTTGGATTGCGGCGGCGCAGATCACGGCCGGCCCGCTCTTTCGCCCGATCAGCCGCGCCGACCGCGCCCTGCCGCGCAAGCTGGCCCCAGATGCGATCCGCGTCATCTTGCGGCATCGGTTGCGCGGCGCCGGTCTGCCTGAAGACCACGCCACTCCGCACGGGCTGCGCGCGGGCTTTCTGACGCAAGCCGCCTTGGACGGCGCGCCCTTGGCGGCGGCCATGAAGCTGAGCCTGCACCGCTCGGCCATCCAGGCGCAGCGCTATTATGCGGATGTCGAGATCGAGGCAAACCCGGCGACTGATCTGTTGGGCTAGGGCCAAAGCGCGTTTCGCGCGCGAAACAAAACAGGCCTGCAATCCTTGGGGTTAGAAAAGACAAAAGGCGCCCCGAAGAGCGCCTTTTGTTTATTTTTCAAGCCTGACTTAGGCCAGCTTGTTGGCTTTGCGACGACGACGCAGACCAACCAGAGCCGCGAAGCCCATCGGAAGGAATGCAGCCGCTGCCGGAACCGGAACTTCAGCAACGGAAACAACACGGATCCAGTCGCCCGGCTGGGTGACTTTGAAGATCACGTCAAGCGCGCTGCCAGCAACCGTGTAACCGTCGATGTTGTACGCTTCCAAACCACGGTTCGGGAAGCTGGTGTACACGGACGGTGCACCAAGGCTGTCAGACGCGAGCAAGCCAGCGGTCGTCGAGATCACGCCCAGAATGTTGCCCGAGAACACCAGCGAACCTGCCAGCGTCAGATTTCTGGTTCTGGTGTCGTCACGGTTCAACAGAACCATATGGCTGTCGATTTTGGTGCCAGCCATGATGGTGCCAGAATCCGTGACCAGATCAGCGGCCAAGGTCATACGCTGACGCTCGTTGAACGCCAGAATATGGGTGTTGCTGCCCGGTGCCAGATCCGTAACGCTTGCCGGTTGCGCGATTTCCATCACGCTTGCACTGTAAGACACGATTGATGCATTTGACGCGGTTGCTGCCATCGCAAGAGCTGCAGTCGCAAAAAGAGTTTTTTTCAACATGATTCCACCTGTTAGATAACGCCGTAATCTTATTAACACTTTCTTAAGGGAAAACGAAGGGGTTTACCCGCAAGATACCCAAAAAAAACTGCATATTGCCTAATTTTTGACATGATCAGACAAGCTCTGAAATCATTGTTTCCGAAACCAACCCAATCAAAGAAGAAATCAGAACAATGCCTCAACCTAAAGGAGAACTGGTTGCGGAAGATACAAAAATTACGCGATCACTGCCCCGAGATCCAGCGTGAGATTCGCTCGACAAGCCCCTCATCAACGCTCGGCCCCGACAGGCTGAGGGTGACTTTTCCCGCCGGCCCCGAGCGCGTCAGAAAAATGCCTTTTGCAAGCTCGCGCCGTTCCGGTTCCGGTTTGACGCGCGCGCGGGGCGCCTTTGCAGAGGGCGGCGTCAAAATCTCGTCCAGAAGGATCTGTTCCTCGGCCGCTGTTTTTGCCGGGCGATCGGCCAAAGCCTGACGAATATCTTTGCCTTTATGCTCAAGAGCCTGTGCGATCCGCAGGCCCAGACGTTCGGGGATTGCAGAGGGAAAGCACAAGACCGGATCAAGGCTGCGGTAAATCGAAAGAAATGAGCCGATCTTTGATCGGCGCGCGCGACTGGCGGCCCCAAACAGGGATTGCAGCGCCTGTTTTTCCGTCTCGAAAACCCCGATGTCGACCGCACGGGCGGCGATGCGGGCGCGTTCGTAATACGACAGACCCTGACGGATCTCGTTTTCCTCGACCATTGCCACATAGGCCGAGGCGGCGGTGGCCGGGCGGCGCAGCAAGGCCAGCACGCTGGCAAACTTTTCGCCACCTTCTTCCTTGGTCAGATGGTGCAAGGCTTGCAAGCGCCGCCAGCCCGAGATCAGGCCAAAGCGCCCGTCAGGCAATTCGGTCACCTCGATCGGGGTGCGCTGGCCGTGTTCACGCAAGGAGGCGATCAGAGAACCCAGCTCCTCGGGGTCAAGAGCAATGCGGTCGCGCACCAGATAGGCCTGATCGATCAAGGACAGAGGCAGGCTCTGCACCAGACGACCCTCGGTGCGGGCCAGATGCAGGGTTTGGGACATTTCACTCAAGGCCGCCTGCGCCGAGGCATCCGCGGCGATCTGCGCAATCGGCGGCACCCCATGCGCCAAACGGTTCGCAAGGCCGGGGCGGGGCAGCGGAGCCGCTGGACCTTGGGAAAGGGCCGCAGCCTTTGCGTCGGGGGCGGGCATCGGGGGCAGATCAAGGCGTTTGCGCTTGGCCATGAGGATCTCCTTACAAGACGGATAGCACCGGAGCGGGGGTCATTCTGCGGCTGCGGTGCTGGCGGCCAGCTCGTCGCGCCGCCATATGCCATAGAGCAGGCGCTTGAACTCGGCCCAGGTCTGATCAAAGGTTTCGCGGCCCCGGATATAGGTATCGCGGTTGAAGTCGCGATAGTCGGCCTCGTAGATGCCGTTGACCTGCTCACCGGCCTGACCGATCAGGGCGGTGAAATCCTGCCGTTGCGGCGCCATCGCACGGCCAAGATAGGCCTGCATGAAGGCGGCCAGTTCTGATTGTTGCGAGGCATCATAGCGGGTGATCACCGTGCGCACTGCATCCCATTCAAAGGCAAGCTCGGGGCGCCCCAATGCGCGGGCGGCGACATTCTCGCCTTCCTCGATCGAGCCGAAGGTGGAATGCAGCATATCGAAAAACCGCCCCGTGGAATCGAACTCCAGAAACGAGGCGCCCAGAGGCACCAGCAGAATGTCCGCCGCCGCCAGACCATTGATCGTCAGATAGCCAAGGGCCGGGGGGGTATCGAGAAAGACGAGATCATATTGCTGCAGCACCCCGCTTTCGCTCAAGGCATCCGACAGCGCATCCCAAAGCTTCCAGCCGCGCGCCTGCATCCGCCAGACCGGGATCTGGAACTCGGCCCAATAGAGATTGAGCTGGCTGCCAATCAGATCGATGTTGGGCCAATGGGTTTTCTGAATAACCTCGGAGACATTGAGCTTGAGCGCTTCGGTCAGCGTCGCATCCAGCGGATGCAGCGGCTCGCCACGACCCGCACGGATGCGGTTGTCGGCTTGCAGATGCTGCGCATAGTGGCGCGCCAAAAGTGGAAAGGCGGTTTGCCATTCGTCAGCAACCTGACCGCCAAAGATCGAGGTCATCGAGCCCTGCGCATCCAGATCAATCACCAGCACGCGGTAGCCATCAAGGGCCGCCGACATCGCCAGATGCGCGCAGGTCGAGGTTTTGCCGACCCCGCCCTTGAAGTTGGCCACCGCCACCATCTTGGCCGGAAGGCCCGCCGGACGATAAGGCAGATAGTCTTTCTTTCTGGCCCCCTCGGCCCCAAAGAAGGCCCGCAGGCGCAGCACCTCATCCAATGTGAACCATTTCGCGCCGCCCTCGGTTTCCGACTGGCCCTGCGGCAGATCAGGGTTGGATTTCAGCACGCGGCGGAAATGCCCTTGGGCCACGGGGATCAGATAGCGGGTGATTTCCCAGGTCGAAAACAGCCGCAAACGCTTGCGACCCTCTTCACCCAAGCCCCGCGCGGCAAGATCATCGCGCCCGCGCCGCGCCAGCTCGGCAATGCGCGCAAGCTCTTCGGTGGTGATCGCAGGCCCCAGAGCGGCCATTGCGGCATCCGGCGAGAGATTGAAATAAGGAGGCAGAGAGCTGTCGGCGTCTTTGCTTGATTCGCGTGCCATGTCGCCTCATGTGCGTTGTTTATGGCAATATACACCAAAACACACCACATGAAAGAAAATGCGCTACATGAATGGCGGAAACTTTCATTATTCTAAGTAATTCAAGGGTTTGATGCAGGATCTGTCTGATCAGTCGATCACAGGCCCTTATGCGGTCAGTTTTGCCGTTCTTGTTATTATATTGTTAATTTATTAGTTACGAAGATAGAGCAAATATGTAAGCCATTGATAGTAAATATGATTACTATCAATTCAACGGGCTTTGCGACTCTGAAACCCCGATGCTGCGATTCCAATCCCCCGATGCGGTGACTCTGATCCCCCGATGCTGGGAAGTTTGGCCTTGGCTTGAGGGGGGGGTTGTGGATAACTTTGGCGTCAATGAAACCACGAAGTTTCAATGCTCCCGAATCTGGGGGCCAAGCCCGGAGCAGGGGCGAAAAACGAGAGGCAGCAGATGGCGTCGATGCAAACAGGGCTTTCGAGGCGGCCAGGGCTTTTGTCAGGCGCGAGGGATGATTTTTTTCTGTGCGATATCTTTGATGCTCTGCCCAAGGATGACATGGCGAGCATGGAGCATCCGCTGTTTTCGCTGTCGACGCGGCCCGACAGGCGTATCCTGAATTACACCCATAATGGCGTCGAGATCACGGTGGTGCCCTCGGTCAAAGGCTTGGCCACGCTGTTTGACAAGGACATCCTGATCTATTGCATCAGCCAGCTGATGGCGGCGGTGAACGCAGGCCGCGAGGTGACGCGGCATCTGCGTCTGACCGCCTATGATCTGATGGTCGCCACCAATCGCGAAACCTCGGGGGATGGGTATCAGCGGCTGCGCGAGGCCTTCGAGCGGCTGGCGGGGACGCGGATCACCACCAATCTGGAAACCGGCGGGCAGGATGTGACGACCGGTTTTGGTCTGATCGAAAGCTGGCAGATCGTGCGGGCGACCAAAGGCGGACGGATGGTGCAGGTGGCGGTCACGCTGTCAGAGTGGTTGTTCCGAGCGGTGATGTCGAAAGCGGTGCTGACACTTTCGCGCGAGTATTTCTCGCTGCGCAAACCGCTGGAACGGCGGGTCTATGAATTGGCGCGCAAGCATTGTGGCCGTCAGGCCGAATGGCGCATCGGTGTCGATGTGCTGGCCAAGAAATCCGGCTCGGCCAGCCCGCTTCGGGTGTTTCGCAAGATGCTGCGCGACATGATCGCCAAGGATTCCCTGCCCGAATACCATCTGCAGGAGGAAGCGGGCGATCTGCTGCTGGTGACGCGGCGCGATCAGGTGGTGCTGCCCACCGAAGGCCCCGTTCTGAAAGCCGCGACGATCGAAAAAGCCCGCGCGCTGATGCCGGGTTGGGACATCTATGCGCTCGAGGCCGACTGGCGCGATGTCTGGCACCGCTCAGGGCGCCCGAGCCTGCGCAGCCCCGATGCAGCCTTTCTGGGGTGGCTGCGCAAACGCAGCTAAGCGGCCGGTGGCGATATCCGCGGCCGGCTTTGCCCTTCAGGTGATCCACGCGCGTTTGGAGGCGGGCGGGGTCGCCAAAACCACTTTTGGGTGAAATTTTCTTTGGCATATACATCCCAGAGGTGTATCTCTTTTTAAGTATGCTCGGACTCCTGTCGCTGCGCAGGCAGAGCTTGTTTTTTGATGATTTGAAAAATGGAGCATAGAACGTGCAATTTTGGTCCGTCTTTTTGGTCGTTTACGCAATGACCGCGTTTTTCGCGCTTTGCATGACCCATCTGGAACAGAGCCGGCAAAGTCGTTCGCGCCTTGGATGGACCCTTGTCGGTTATGCGCTGTGCCTGGTCTGGCCGCTGATCGCCTGCGTCACGCTGATCCTGGCCGCGTTTCAGCCGGCCCCTCTTCGCCCGGTCAAGGCCGATTGACGCGCTTGGCACCCAGTCGGCGGTAACGGGGCGGAGCATTATGCGGTCTCAGCTTGGACAAAAGGTCAGATCAGAGCGCTTTTGTGATCGGGGGCGCCGGTGACCGGTTCTGCGGCTCCCATGGCCTACCGGCCTGAAATTGATGGCTTGAGGGCCATCGCCGTCGTGTCGGTCTTGCTGTTTCATCTGGATCTGCGGCCGATGGCGGCGGGGTTTATCGGCGTCGATATCTTCTTTGTGATTTCCGGATTTCTGATCACCAGCCTGCTGATGCGCGATCTTGAGGGTGACCGGTTCAGCCTGCTGCGCTTTTATCGCAAGCGGGCGCTGCGTATTCTGCCGCCCCTGGTGGTGGTGCTGGTTCTGGTTTTAGGGGCCTCGGTGCTGCTTTTGTTGCCGGGGGAGTTGCTGGTGACGGCCCGTGCGGCGCTGGCGACCCTGCTGTTTGCCTCGAACCTCTACTTTTGGTCGTCGTTTGATTATTTCACCCCGGACGCCAAAGAAAACCCGCTCTTGCATACCTGGTCTTTGGGCATTGAAGAGCAGTTCTATCTGGTCTTGCCGCTGATCCTGTGGGCGGTGTTTCGCTGGCGGCGTCAGGCGGTGCTGCCTGTGGTGGCGGCGACCGTGGTCTGTTCCTTTGCCTTGGGGCTCTGGATGACGGGCGCCCAGCCCAAGGCGGCCTTTTACCTTTTGCCCGCCCGCTATTGGGAGCTTGGGGCAGGGGCTTTGCTCGCGCTGGGGGCTGCGCGATTGTCTTTCGGGGCTGGCGTGAAAGAGGGCATGGGGGGAGCGGGTCTGTGCCTGATCATCGGCGGTTTGATCGTCATCACCCCCACAACGTCGTTTCCGGGCTTGGCGGCGCTCTGGCCGGTTGCCGGGGCGGTTCTGGTGATCGGCGCAGGCAACACGCGGCTTTCGGGTCGGGCTCTGTCATGGCGCCCTTTGGTGTTTCTGGGGCAGATTTCCTATTCGCTCTATCTTTGGCACTGGCCGATGATCGTGTTCTGGAAAGTGCAAAACGGCCCGGAGCTTTCTGCGGCGGCGCAACTGGGGCTGGGGCTTGGGGCAATCCTGATGGCGAGCCTGAGCACCTTCTGGATCGAGAAACCGTTTCGACATCTGCCGGCACGGATCACAAATGCCCGCGTCCTGTCGGTCGCAGGGGCTGGTCTGGCGGCTGTGGCAGGGGTGGCGCTCTGTATGCAGGTTTTGCCGCAGCGGCTGAACAGCTATCCGCCCGAGGTTCTGGCGCTTGCGCGCTATGACACGTTTCACAGTGATCCCGGCTTTATTGCCTGGAACCGGCGGCATGTGTGTTTTCTCTCTGGCGATACTGCGGGGGGCTTTGCCGCCTATGACAAGGATCTGTGCCTGGGTCACACGTCGGGCAAGCCGGTTCTGCTGATGCTGGGCGACAGTCTTTCGGCACATCTGTGGCACGCGGTGCAGGACGTCTTGCCCGAGGCCCAGGTGCTGCAGGCGGATGCCTCGGGCTGCCGCCCCTACCCTGAGCGGCCGGCCTATGCGGGCTGCGGCGATCTTTTAAAGTTCATCTATGACGACTGGGTGCCGGCCAATACACCCGATCTGGTGGTGCTGAGCGCGCGCTGGCAGCCCGGCGAGCAGGCGTTGACCCGGCAAGTGGTAGAGCGACTGCTGCAGGCCGGGGCAAAGCGGGTCATCGTGCTGGGGCCGACGGTGGAATATAAGGGCGCGCTCTCCAAGCTGCTGGCGCGTGACATCCTGATGGGGCGCGACGGGGCGGCGCAGCAGGTTGACCGGACGCGTTGGCAGGTTTCGGCAGAGCTGCAGGCCGCACTGCAGGGCAGCGGGGCTGAGTATGTCGATCTGCTGGCCCTGCTGTGCCCCGGGGGGCTGTGCAAGACATGGGCCCCCGCTGGCAAAGCTGGCCCGAGGGTGCCGATGTCCTTTGATTACGGCCATTATACCCCTGAAGGTGCGGGCTATGTGGCCGCAGCTCTCTCGCCGCTCTTGCGCCAGGTGCTTAGCTTGGACGCAAAGTCATGACCGTCAGGCCCGGGTTATTGACCGTCACACCACCAAAGCTGCCGGTAACCGTGCGCTGCCCTGGCGTGGCGGCGATTTCATAGCCAAGTGCCATCGTGACGTTGGGTCCCAAAGCGGCATTATCCGAGACGGCCAGATCAAGCGTTGCGACCGGAGCCGCGGTTTGCTGTGCGCCACAAAGGGCAAGCACCAGATCGCCGGCCCCGACCGTGAGATCGCTGCTGATCGTCGTGCCATAGCCGTTGCCGCCGCCCTGCATGTTGAAACCACCTTGTCGGGCAAGATGGGCGCGCGCGCCATAGACGGGCAGCACGACATAGCCCGCCTGCGCAGTGACAGTGGCGGCATTCCAGGTGATGACGAGATCGCCCGTCGTGCCGGTTGGAATCTTTGCGTAAAACAAAGTGGTGCCGTTGCGCCCATTGCCGGTATTGGGCGAGGCGACGCGCTTGAGGCCGATGCCGCCGAGGGTGACGCTTTGCGGATAGGCGCCAAAGCTGCTGTTGCGCCCTTGCAGCCCGACGATCATCAGACGGTCTGTGGCGGGGGTGCCAAGGCTCAGACCTGTCACGGTTTGGCTGTTTCCGGCGCCAAGGGTTCCGCGCACGATCGCGCCAACCGTGATCGACGCCGATCCGCCAAGGCTGGTATTGGCCTCGGCCTCGGTCAGGGCCGTGACAAAGCGCGACCCCAGCGCGCGCTGCGAGATGGCATCATAGTGGATGGCATCGGCCAGCGTGGCATTGCGCGGAATGTCTGCGGGCGCATAGCCCGTGCGCAGGATCGTGTTCGGGATCGCCTGAATGGCGCTGTGCGTGATGTGATTGTAGTATTGCGCCCCATAGGCGTGCCCGCCCAGCACAAAGGGCAGGTTGGCCCCGCCCGCGATGTCGGCGCGAAAGTCCGAAATGAACTGGGTGAGGGCTGCGGCATAGGCGTTCTGGGCGGTGCTGTCCTGCCCGTCATTTTCGCCCTGATGCCACAGGATGCCCTTCAGCTGCGCCCCCGCAGGCTGCACGGCGAGAGCGGCATTGATCCGCGCGATGGCCTGGGAATACTCGGGGTTTCCCTTGTTCCAGTTGTTGAAATAAAAACCGGTCCCGCCTTTGGCCACGCCGATGAAGCCCAGAGTAACGCCGGGGTGTGCTGCGGCGTAATCAATGGCGAACTGGCGGGTAAAACCAAAGTTTGCAACCGTCGCATCGCTGGCCTCCCAAGGCCCGTGATAAAGCCGCTTGCCCACGGCAGACCAGGTGTTGCCCGCGCCGTATTCAAGACTGCCCAAGGGGAAATAGGGCCCGCCATCGTCTGGCGCGCGCCCGGCGGCATTGGATTGGCCGGCCACGATGAAGAGATGGGTTTGTGCCACCGGCGGCGCGCCTCCGCCTTTTGCCGAAAACGAAAGCGGCGCCTGGATGCCGAGGTTGGGACCGATCTGCATGATGTGCTCTCCATAAGGATATTCACATCAGTTTACCCTACCGCGGCAGGGTGTTGCCCAAACGCGGGTTTATCCGAACTGTGGATCAAGGACTTTCTAACGCACCCACATCAGGCTTGGCCCCGCGGGGCCGCCCCAGCAGATCAAAGGGCAGCTTGAAGGCCGGATCGGCCCACCCATCCGCAGGCCCGCCTGGACGCGCCCGGAAATCGCCTTTGGCTGGGTTCATCAGCATGCGGCTCGGGCCTATACCTGTCAGGTTGCCGGTGACCGTGGTGCGCACAGACGGGTCGCGGCTGTACATGAGGGTCGTCGCAATATTGTTGGCGATCACCACATCTTCGGAGGGGGTTTTGTTCTTGTGTGGGCCCACAGCGATCCAAGGAAATTTGCGATGCACGGCGCGGTTGTTGATCACGGTATTATAGCTTACCTCGACACGCCGCCCACCGCTCACGGCGATGCCATGCGGGGCTGAGACTTGGACGAGATTATTGCGGATGATGACATCCTCATACATGCCATCGAACATACCGATGCCCTGAAGAGAACAGCGCAGCGGTGAGGCGACGGGATTTGCCCATTCGCGGATACTGTTATTTTCGATGCGCAGACCATGCACTGTGCCTTTGCCGGAGCGCCCATCAGGCCCAAGCGACCAAGACTGAAAGCCGTCGGCGTGGTTCTTGTCGACCTGCACGCAATCTTCGATGCGATTGCCGGAAAAGACCGAGCCGTCACCCAGAACCCGGGCGCCGTCGCCACTGAAGCCGCGCACAATATTGCCCTCGATGCGTGCCCGCGCGCCGATTGCAGCGATTGCGAAAGAAAGACCGGTGAAGCGGCTGTTCAGCAAGGCGCTGTC
>JAHEBX010000111.1 GCA_024642045.1 Pseudorhodobacter sp.
CGACCCTTTTCGCACAACACCACCTGAAGGCCCCGCTCGGCCAAGTGCCAAGCGGTCATCACCCCTATGACGCCGCCGCCCAGAACCACGACTTCACAGCTTTTGGGCAGCCTGGGGGTGAAACGCGCGGGCACGGCCAAAGATATTGGAAAGCTCATCCAAGCTCACCCAACAGCGCCTCCATAAACCGTTGACCCGCGTCGAATTCCGATACCTCAAGATATTCGTCGACCTGATGCGCCTGCGCGATATCGCCGGGGCCACAGATCACCGCGGAATACCCCGCCTCCTGAAACTGGCCCGCCTCGGTGCCGTAGGAGACCACACCCGCCGCATTCGCCCCCGTCAGGCGCCGCACCAGCATTTCTGCTGCGCCCTCAATTTCTGGCCTCAACCCCGGTACACCGAAGAACCGCGACAGGGTCACGCCGGCCTCGGGCCGCACCGCCTTGAGCGCCGCATCCAGCCGCGCCGCTTCGGCCTCGAATTCCGCCGCCAGCCCCTCCAGATCCTCGCCCGGGACAACCCGCATCTCGACGGCAAAACGGCAATCGCCTGCGGTGATATTATGCGCCGTGCCGCCAGAGATCATGCCGACATGCAGCGTGGTAAAGGGCGGATGAAAGGCGGCGGCGGCCTCCGAGATCGGCCGCGCCTGAATTTCGGCGTTCTTGGCGTTGATCCATCCGATCAGCCGCGCGCCTTCCATGATGGCGCTGACGCCATAGGGCAGCAGCGAGGAATGCACCTCAAAGCCTTTGACATGCACATGAAACCCAGTGCCGCCTTTGTGCCCATTGATCAGCGCCATTGTGCTCGGCTCGCCAATCACCGCGGCACTGGCTTGCGGCAAGACGCCCTGCATCGCCGCAATCATTGGCGGCGCACCGGTGCAGCCAACCTCCTCGTCATACGACAGCGCCAGTTGAAGCGGCCGGCGCACACCGCGCTTTTGCGCCTGCACCAGCGCCCAGACGGACAGCGCTACATAGCCCTTCATGTCGCAGGTGCCGCGGCCGTAAAGCCGCCCGTCGCGCTCGACCACCGTCCAGGGGTCGGTCTGCCAATCCTGCCCGTCCACCGGCACGACATCCGAATGGCCCGACAGCACCACGCCACCCTGTTCCCACGGGCCTACATGGGCAAAAAGTGCCGCCTTGGTGCCGTCTTCGTTCCAATACCGATGCGCTTTGATGCCGTGACTGGCAAGGTAATCTTCTAACCAGTCGATCAACTTGAGGTTGCTGTCGCGACTCACTGTTGGAAAGGCAACCAACTGGGCCAGCAGTTGCCGCGACGTCATCTCTCGCATTGCGCACCTCATTCTTGCTGCCCGACCCTGAGCCGCGCCGACTGGGCTGTCAATACCAGCAAAATGCCAACCAAATCGGTCACTATGTCGGTCTATAATTCTGCAAATCGGTCAAAATTCGGGATTGATACCTGCGGGGAAATGGTCAAGACTTCGCTCACAACAGGGGGGCGGGAAACATCGCCCTTATAAAAATAAAAAGTAAAAACAATATCTTGGGGGTTACCTATGCCCGATGGGGCCATGCCCGTCCTTGACGTGAAGGGGCTGAAGACCGTTTTCCGCACTCGCGGAGGCGAAGTGCATGCTGTCAATTCGGTCAGCTTTCATCTGGAACGTGGCGAACTTTTGGGCGTTGTCGGCGAAAGTGGCTCTGGCAAGTCTGTCACGATGATGTCGCTGATCGGGCTCTTGCCCTCTCCGCCCGCGGAAATTCGCGAGGGTCAGGTTCTGCTGGGCACCACCGATTTGCTGAAAATCTCAGACGCGGATCTGCGGGATATTCGCGGTGCAAGGGTCGGTTTTGTATTTCAGGACCCGATGACCAGCCTGAACCCGGTGTTCAACATCGGGTTTCAGATTATGGAGCCGCTGCGGCGCCACATGGGGCTCGACAAACCCCAAGCGCGCGCCCGCGCCATTGAACTGCTGGAGCTCGTGGGCATTCCCGATGCCGCCAACCGGCTGAACAACTACCCGCACCAATTCTCTGGGGGCATGCGTCAACGCGTGATGATCGCCATTGCACTGGCCTGCGACCCGGATGTGCTGATAGCGGACGAGCCGACCACTGCGCTGGATGTGACGATTCAGGCACAAATCCTCGAGCTGGTGAAAGATCTGCGCCAGAAATTGGGGATGGCAATCATCTGGATCACCCATGACCTTGGCGTGATTGCGGCCATCGCCGACCGTGTGATGGTGATGTATGGTGGCCAGATCGTCGAACAGGCGCCCGTCAAGGACCTGTTCGCCAATCCGCAGCACCCTTACACGCGCGCGCTGCTGAAAACGATTCCGTCGATTTCGGGCAAGCGCGAAGCACGTCTGCAAGTGATCGAAGGCCAGCCGCCGATCATCAGCGCAGCACCCTCGGCCTGCAGTTTTCGCGCGCGCTGTGGCCATGCTTTTCAGCTTTGTCAGGCGGAAAACCCGCTGCGCCGCGCCGTAGGGGGCGGAGCGGTCGATCAAGGGCATGACGTTGCCTGTCACTGGACTCCAGAGGGCAAAGATGTTTGATCAACCCGTGAACAACCTTGTCGAAGTCTCTGATCTGAAGATGTATTTTCCGATCTATACCGGCATTTTCCGACGTCATACCGGCGATGTGAAGGCGGTTGATGGCGTGTCCTTCAATATCCGCGAAGGCGAAACACTGGGGCTGGTCGGGGAATCCGGTTGTGGTAAATCCACGGTCGGTCGCGCGCTTTTGCGGCTATACGAGCCAACGGCAGGCTCTGTGATGATCAGCGGCGAGAATATCGCCACGCTTGATTCAGAGGCCTTGCGCAAAAAACGCCCGACCATGCAGATGGTGTTTCAAGACCCGCAAGCCAGCCTTAACCCGAGGATGACGCTTGCCGATATCATCTCGGAACCCCTGATCGAACACACTGACTGGCCAGTCGAGCGGCGGTTAGAGCGGGTGCTGGAACTGATGGATGCGGTCGGCCTGAATCGGCGCTTTGCCAATCGCTTTCCGCACGAGTTTTCCGGCGGTCAGCGCCAGCGCATCGGCATCGCCCGCGCTTTGGCACTGAACCCCAAGTTCATCGTCTGTGATGAGCCGATCGCCGCACTTGACGTCTCGATCCAAGCGCAGGTCGTCAACCTGCTCGAAGATTTGCAAACCCGGCTGGGCCTGACCTATCTCTTTATCAGCCACGATTTGTCGATGGTGCGCCATATCGCCGACCGCGTTGCAGTGATGTATCTGGGACGCATCGCCGAGCTTAGCCCGCGCGACGAGCTTTTCGCCAAGCCGCTGCACCCCTATGCCGAGGCGCTGCTGTCCGCGGTCAACGAACCCGACCCGAACCGCGCGCGGCGCGAACGGATCATCCTGCAGGGCGATGTCCCTTCGCCCGCCAATCCGCCCAAGGGCTGCAACTTTTGTACCCGCTGCCCCAAGGCCTTTGCGCGCTGCCATCAGGAAAAACCCGAACTTGTCGAAGTAGAGCCCGGCCGTCAGGTCGCCTGCTTCCTATATGAAGATAAAAAACCTGCCGTATCAATCGGCAGACCCGAGGCAAAAACAGAGCACAATCAACAAGGAGAGACTTTATGAAACTCAAGACAGCCCTTCTGGGCGCGGCCTGCGCCTTTGCAATGGCGCCCGCCGCCTTTGCCGAGCGCGGCAGCGACGGCACCGTCAACGTGCTCTACAGCCAAGCCCCTTCGACCCTGAATCCTTACCTTTCGTCCGGCACCAAAGACGTCGAGAACGCTTCGATCATCCTTGAAGGCATGGCCGGCTTTGACGAAAAAGGCGTGGTTTTCCCTCGCCTTGCGGAAAGCGTCCCCACCGTTGAAAACGGCGGCATCTCGGCGGACCTGACCACCATCACCTGGAAGCTGAAGCCCGGCCTTTTGTGGTCCGATGGCACCCCCGTCACCTCGGCCGACGCCAAGTTCACCTATGAGTATTGCACCGCGCCGGATGGCGGCTGCGCACAGGCGGCTCGCTACGAAGGCATCAAATCGGTCGACACGCCGGACGATCTGACCGTTGTCATCACCTTTGACGGCCCGAAACCGAACCCCTATCAGGCCTTTGTGGGCGGCACCTCGCCGATCCTGCAAAAGGCCCAGTTCGAGGCCTGCATGGGTGCAGCGGCATCGACCTGCACCGCGCAGAACTTCGGCCCCATCGGCACGGGTCCATTCAAGGTCGTTGAATTCAAAACCAACGACACCGTGACCCTTGAAGCCAATCCGAACTACCGTGATCCGGCCAAGCCTGCCTTTGCCAAAATGATCGTCAAAGGCGGTGGCGACGCAGAATCCGCAGCCCGCGCCGTGATGCAGACCGGCGAGTTCGACTACGCCTGGAACACCCAGATCAATCCCGAACTGCAGGCTCAGATGATGACCGGCGGCAAGGGCGTGTTCGTCAACGGCTTTGGCACCTTGGTCGAGCGCATCGAGATGAACATGACCGACCCCGATCCGCAGTGGCCCGAGGGCGAGCGTTCGACCCCCAAGCATGCGCATCCGATTCTGTCGGACATCAATGTGCGTACCGCGCTCTCCAAGGCGATCGACCGTCAGATCCTCGTCGATGTCGGTTACGGCACCGCTGGTCGTCCGACCTGTAACCTTGTGCCCGCGCCTGAGATGTTTGCTTCGGATAACACCGGCTGTATCGCACAAGACATGCCCGGCGCGAAAAAGCTGCTCGACGATGCGGGCTGGGTTCCGGGCGCCGATGGCATCCGCGAAAAGGATGGCAAAAAGCTGCACATTCTTTACCAGACCTCGACCAACCCCGTGCGTCAGGACTTCCAGGCGCTGATCAAGGATTGGTGGACCGAACTGGGTGTGGATGTCGAGCTGAAGAACATCGACGGCTCGGTGTATTTTGGCGGTGACGCAGGCTCGCCCGACACCTTCCAGAAGTTCTACGCAGACGTGGAAATGTATGCCAACAACTTCGACGGCACCGATCCAGAGCCCTATCTGGCCCAGTATCTGTGCAACAAGATCCCCGGCCCGGACAACCAGTGGCAGGGTGAAAACATCAACCGTTTCTGCGATCCGGCCTATGATGCGATGGTTGCCGAAATGGGCAAAACCTCGGATATGGCCAAGCGCGCAGAGCTGGCCAAAAAGATGAACGACATGCTGACCAAAGACAGCATGGTTGTGGTGCCGCTGGTCGACCGTGGTCGTCTGTCGGCGGCTTCCAACGCGCTTGGTGGCGTCAACCTGAACGTCTGGGACACCGAAATGTGGAACGTCCAGGACTGGTATCGCGTCAAGTGATGTGACCCTTGGGGCGGGGGTCATCCCCCGCCCTTCCCTTCCCCTAAAGACTGACCCAGAGAGGCGCCGCCATGCTCACCTTCACGCTTCGACGATTGCTCTTGGCAATCCCGACGCTTCTGTTGATCAGCCTTGTGATCTTTTTTCTGGTCGATTTGGCACCGGGCAGCCCTGCTTCGGAAATCCCGCTGACGGTCCCTGCCGAGGTGCGCGCCAAGATCCTCGAGGCGATGGGCGTCAACGCGCCCGTTTATGTGCGCTACGGTCTTTGGCTCAAGCAATTCTTTTATATCGAGCCGCTCTATGCGTTTGATTCACTTACGGGCAGCCATTACGCCGAAGGCATGCAGCGCATCATCAGCTATCAGACCCGCTCGCCGGTGTTTGACGTGATCGTGCAGCGCCTGCCGCAAACTCTGATCGTGATCGGCACCGCCTATCTGGTGGGCATCCTGATCGCGGTTCCGATCGGCATCTATTCTGCCTATCGCCAGTATTCGCTGTTCGACCAGTTTGGCACCCTGCTTGCGATGATCGGCTTTTCGGTGCCGACGTTCTTTTCGGGCACCCTGTTCATCATCATCTTTGCGGTCTGGTTCGGCTGGTTCCCAACCAAATATGACACCACGCTGAATGTAACCGACTGGGCAAGTTTCTGGAAACAGGTCCGGCAGATGACCCTGCCGGTGATGACGCTGGGCCTTGCCAATGCCGCCTCGATCAGCCGCTACATGCGCTCGTCGATGCTGGAAAACATGGGGCAGGACTACGTCCGCACGGCCCGCGCCAAGGGGATGAGCGAGCAGACTGTCGTGCTCAAGCATGTGCTGCGCAATTCGATGATCCCGGTGGTTACCGTGATCGCGCTGGGCATCCCTTCGATCTTTGGCGGCGCGATCATCACCGAGAACCTTTTTGGCGTCTCGGGCATCGGCTCGGCCCTGATCGGGGCGATCCATGCCAATGATTTGCCGATGGTGCAGACGCTCGCCTTTATCTTCGCGATCCTGATCGTGTTGTTCAACCTGATCGCCGACGTGCTTTACGGCCTTCTTGACCCAAGGATCCGCTATGACTGATGCAACCGTCGTGATGGAAAAGCCTGCCAGCCAAGGCAAGGCAATCTGGCAGCAGTTTCGCACCCACAAAGGCGCGCTGTTTGGTCTGATCGTGCTGGGGATTCTGATTGTTTCCGTGGTAATCGGCCCCTTCCTTTGGGTGCCCGAAAAGCTGCGTGTGGCTGAAGCAATCATGCTGAAAAACCAAGGCCCGTCGCTGCGGTTTCCCCTTGGCACCGATCAATTGGGCCGTGATATGCTGTCGAGGATGATGGCGGCCGGCAAGGTCAGCCTTGCGGTGGGTTTTGTTGCCATGTTCATCGCAATGACCGTCGGGACAACCATCGGCATCCTCGCGGGTTATTTCAAACGGCTTGACGGCCCGCTGATGCGTTTGACCGATATGTTTCTGGCGCTGCCGCTGATCCCATTGCTGCTGGTGATGGTCATGCTGTTTCGCGACCGGATCGCCAGCATCATCGGACCTGAAATGGGGGCCTTTGCGCTGATCGTGTTTGCCATTGGGGTCACCTCGTGGATGCAGGCCGCCCGCATTGTTCGCGGCGAGGTGCTGGCGCTCAAGGAACGCGAATATGTGCTTGCCGCGCGCTCGATCGGTGCCATTCCGCGCCGGATCATCTTTCGCCATATCCTGCCCAACGTCGTCTCGCCGGTGATGGTGGCCGCAACGCTTGGCATCGCGGATGCGATCATCACAGAGTCTGTGCTGTCGTTCCTCGGCCTTGGCTTTCCGCCAGATTTCCCCACTTGGGGCCGGCTGTTGTTCGATGGCCTTTCTTACATGCAGATCTATCCCGAGCGGGTGATCTGGCCCGGCATTGCGATCTCGCTGACGGTACTGTCGGTCAACTATATCGGTGACGGCCTGCGCGATGCACTCGACCCGCGCATCCGTGGGCGCTAGACCTTGCCTCAGCCAACAAAATAAATCAAAGCCCTCTGATCACGAGAGGGCTTTTTGATGAAACTCCTGCTTATCCACACCGGCGGCACCATTGGCATGGTGCAAACCGGGATCGGTTTTGCCCCAGCACAGGGCGTGCTGGAGGCCGCGCTCGCCACACTGCCAACACCCGCACAGATCAGTGTCATGCCGCTGGAGCCCTTGATCGACAGCGCCAACGCCACCCCCGCCGACTGGAACCGCATCGCCGCCGCTATCGAGGCGGGGCACGCGGTCTATGACGGCTTTATCGTCACCCACGGCACCGACACGCTTGCCTTTACCGCCGCGGCGCTCTGCTTTGCGCTGGCAGGCCTTAACCGCCCTGTCATCGTCACAGGCTCGATGACGCCGTTGGGCATCGCGGGCTCTGACGGCCTTGCCAATCTGACCGATGCCATTACCGCCGCTCAAACCGCGCCTGCGGGTGTCTGGGTGCAATTCGCAGGCGCGCTTTTGCACGGCGCCCGCGTGCGCAAGGCCCATTCGTCCAACCCGCGTGCCTTCACTGCTGCCGCCAGCACCACACAGCCTGTGCAAGCTGCAGCGTCCTTGCACCGCACGCCCTATCTCGCCTGCAAACTCGCGATACTGACGATGGCGCCGGGTCACGCACCCGACGTGATCGCCCATGCCCTGACGGCCTGCGATGGCGTCGTCCTGCGGGTCTTTGGCGCAGGCACCCTCCCCGAGACGGCTGAGATTGCCGCCTCGCTCCGCGCAGCCCAGACCCGTGGCACCCTGATGATTGCGGTCAGTCAAAGTGCCGAGGGAGGCGTAACACTCGGGACCTATGCCGCCGGAAACCTGCTGCGGGAAAACGGCGTCATTGATGGCGGTGACATGACCCCCGAGGCAGCCTATGCCAAGTTGGCCCATGTGCTCAGCCTGCCCGCAGACAGGCGTAGGGCGGCGCTTGCCCGCGCGCTTTGTGGCGAGATCAGTGCATTCCCCGCTTGATCCGTCGCAGGGTATACCACACGCCCAAGACCACCACTGGCGTCAGCACCGCCATCGCCACGCCCTTGCTGATATGCAAACCTTCGGTTAGCGGATAGGCCGCGTAGGACGCAAGCGACACCGCGTAATAGCTGATCGCCACCACCGACAGCCCCTCGACCGTGTGTTGCAGCCGCAGGGCAAGATCTGCGCGCCGGTCCATGCTTTCCAGCAGCTTTTGATTCTGCGCCGAGCGTTCGACATCCACCCGCGTGCGCAGCAATTCGGCCGCGCGCGTCGCGCGTTCCGCCATCGACACCAGCCGCGCTTCAGCTGATTTCACTGTCCGCATCGCAGGATCATAGCGCCGCATCATGAATTCGCCAAAGCTTTGCCGCCCCGCAACCCGTTCTTCGCGCAGCGCGGCAATACGCTGGTTCACAATCGCTTCATAGGCCCCCGTCGCGCCAAAGCGAAAGGAATGTTGCACCGCAAGGCTCTCCAGTTCCGCCGAAATGCGCAGCAATTCATGCAGGTTCTGCTCGGCCGGCCGCTCGGTGCTGTCCATGCCCGAAACCAGCGCGGAAAGCTGCGGGTCAATCGCGTTCAGCTTGCCGGTCAGCCCGCGCGCGCGCATCAAGCCTAGCATCGACATCGCGCGATAGGTTTCGACCTCGCACAAACGCTGCACGATCCGACCGATCCGGCGCGCACCCGTATCCGCGCGAACAAAGACCGCGAACCGCATGTGTCCCGCAGGATCAATCCTGAAATCACCCGCAATCACCGCGGCCCCGTCAACCACCCGCGCCACGGCAAGGCTTTCAGGCACGAACCACTGGTCAAGCTTGGCCAGCATTGCCCCCTCGCCCTCCATCACTTCAACCCGCACCAGCACCGAGGCAAGCCTCGTGCCTGGTGCGCGTGCAAGCCAATCCTCGGGGAAAACCTCCATCTCGGCCGGATCATAGGGGCGCGAGGGCAGTCCGGCCGTAAAGGCCGAATAGGTCACAAACTCGGTGTGACTCTCCCACTTCAATTCGGACCGCCCGATGGCACCAGAGAAATGGGTGGCCCCCGGCTGTGGATGGGCGGATCCGTTCCGGTCAAGCAGATCCAGCAGATGCGCCAGATCAGCCGCCCGGTCGCGGTTGTGCGCGTCAAGCGGCTCTTTGATCGCCACATAGGCCGCGACACAAGGCGCCGTAAGCGCCGGAAAGGGGCGTGCATGCAGTTCATTTACAAGCGAATAGCGCAGGGGGTGGTCAGGGATCTGGGACATTCTTCAGGCCTTAAGTCTTCCGCCAAGCAAGCCGTACAGCCGGGCAGAAGGTCCAGAAAATTCACGGAATACAAGCGTATGCCGCCAAAGTGTTGCAAATCCCTCGCAGGTGCAACGCAAAAGGCCCCACCTTGCGATGGGGCCTCTGTGATCCTTGCCTTGACCTTAATCGATCAGTGGCAAAAGAGCATCCAGCGACTTTTTGGCATCGCCATAGAACATCCGCGTGTTTTCTTTATAGAACAGCGGGTTCTCGATACCAGAATAGCCAGTGCCCTGACCCCGCTTGGAGACGAACACCTGTTTCGCCTTCCAACATTCCAGCACCGGCATGCCGGCGATGGGCGAGTTCGGATCCTCTTGCGCCGCAGGGTTCACGATGTCGTTCGACCCGATCACGATGGCCACATCGGTCGAGGGGAAGTCCTCGTTGATCTCGTCCATCTCCATCACGATGTCATAGGGCACCTTGGCCTCGGCCAGCAGAACGTTCATGTGCCCCGGCAAGCGACCCGCCACGGGATGGATTGCAAAGCGCACGGTCTTACCCTTGGCACGCAGCTTGCGCGTCAGCTCAGACACCGACTGCTGCGCCTGCGCCACAGCCATGCCATAGCCCGGAATGATGATGATGCTGTCGGCGTCATTCAGGGCCGCAGCCACACCTTCGGTATCAATGGCAATCTGCTCGCCCTCTATGGCCATCGCAGGCCCCGTGGTGCCACCAAAGCCGCCAAGGATCACGCTGATGAACGAACGGTTCATCGCCTTGCACATGATATAGGACAGGATCGCACCCGATGAGCCGACCAGCGCGCCCGTCACGATCAGCAAGTCATTGCCCAGCGTGAAACCAATCGCCGCCGCCGCCCAGCCGGAATAGCTGTTCAGCATCGACACGACCACCGGCATATCCGCACCGCCAATGCCCATGATCAGGTGATAGCCGATAAAGAACGCAAGCAGCGTCATCAGCATCAGCGACCAGATGCCCGCGCCGTTGAAATACAGCACCAGCAGGATCAGCGATCCAATCGCAGCACCTGCGTTCAGCAGGTGCCCGCCCGGCAGCTTTTTCGCATTGCCGGAAACTTTACCCGCAAGCTTGCCAAAGGCCACAATGGACCCGGTGAAGGTCACAGCGCCGATGAACACGCCCAAGAACACTTCGACATGCAAAATCGCCTGCTCTACCGCGTCTTTATGCGCCAGTTTATTCGCAAAACCAATCAGTTGGGTCTTGGCACCTTCATCCATCGCCAGCACGCGGCTCAGCTCGAGATCGGCGTTATAGCCGATCAGAACCGCCGCCAGACCTACGAAAGAATGCAGTGCCGCCACCAGTTGTGGCATCTCGGTCATCTGCACCCGCATGGCGACCATCCAGCCCAGCACAGAGCCCACTGCCACCATCAGCGCGATCACCCAGACATGGGCGACATC
>JAHEBX010000112.1 GCA_024642045.1 Pseudorhodobacter sp.
CGCGCCCCATAGCGGTTTCGTAATCTACCAGACCAAAGTGCAGCAGAAACAGGTCGGGGTGGATATGGTAATTCCGCCGCTTGACGCGGTGCATCCCCGCCCCCCAGGTCACAGGACGCAGGGCCAGCACGGGCTTGGTATAGGCGCTGGAGATCACGGCCGAGTGGCGCTGCTGCAAAAACGGGCGCGCGGGGTCGATCGCGGCTTCGGTTTTCAGGTTTTGCACCACATCCAGCCCCAGACCTGACAGCGTTGCAGTCTGGGCGCGATGCACCTGCAAAAAGCCGTCAAGGCTGGCATGGCGCGCGGGGTCTGCGATCAGGAACTCATCCACATCGGTGGCAATCACCGCCTGATAATCATATCGCCACAGCATCCGCGCCAGATCTGACATCGCGCGGGCGCGGTTGTGGTCCATCACGGCGCGGCGCAGCTTGACGTTGCGCACTTCGCTGGCCCAATCGCGGTTGCGCAGATGCAGAAAGTTCACCCCCTCGCAGCCCGAGGGGATCGCCTGATCCAGCCCGTCGAGGATCACAAACAGCGACTGACGGCCAAAGTTGCCGCCGTAATAGTCGATCCATTTGCGCAAAAACAAACGATCATTGCGCACAGAGGTGATGCAGGCAACCTTCAAAGGGCGTCTCCGTTGTTCCCCCTTCTCTAGCCCAAGGTGCCCGCGCGCGCAAACCCTCAGCCAGCGGTCAGCGCCCTGACTGCCGCGCGCAATGCCTCGCGCACCGGGCCCTCGCGGGCGGGGTCGTGCAGGCTGTGCAGCAGCACAGGCTCTGGCGCCGCGCGCCCGCCGCCGCCCCAAGACAACGCCGCCAGCACTGCGCGGCCCGCCTCGGGCAGCACTTCGGGCACCGCCTGCCCCGACAACTCGGCCCAAAGCCGCGTCCAGCACCGCCCCACCGACCAAGGGTTATAGCCACCACCGCCCAGCAGCATCAGCCGCGCCGCCATCGGCCTGATGTCACGCAACGCCTCGACATAGGCATTGTTTGACAGCGCAAGACGCGACAAAGGGTCCTCCAGCAGACTATCCGCCCCCGCCTGCAACACGATTACATCGGGGGCAAAGGCCGCAAGTCGCGGCAGGATCAGCTCGTGCAGCACCATCCGCGCCTCGCTGTCGTTATAGCCCTTGGGCACGCAGAGGTTGACGCAATTCCTCCGCACCCCCGTCGGCCCCGTGAACGGCCAGCGCGCCTCTTCATGCACCGAGATCAGCATGACGCCTTCGGCCCCCGCCAGCGCCGCCTCGACCCCATCGCAGTGATGCGCATCCAGATCGACGTAAGCCACCCGATGCCCCGCCCGACGCAAGGCCAAAATCGCCAGCACCGGATCATTCAGATAGCAAAACCCGTTCGCCCGATCCGCCAGCCCGTGATGCGTGCCACCACCCGGCACATAAACCGCACCCCCTTCGGACAAAAGCTCTGCCGCCAGCAGCACACCCCCCGCCCCCGTGGCGGGTCGGCTGTAGATCTGGGGAAAGATCGGATTGCTGAGCGTGCCCAAGCCATGCCGCGCCTTGGTCTCTGCGGGCAGATCGCCCATGGCCTCGGCTTCTTGCAGCGCCGCGATATAGGTTGGGGTGTGAAAGGCCGTCAGGGCCGCAGGCTTGGCACGAGGGCTCGCGCGGTAGTGGCCCTCAAACAACCCCAAAGCGCGGCTCAGATCGATCACCGTCGACACCCGAGGCACGCGCAAAGGGTGTGCCGAGCCATAGCTTGATCCGCGATAAACCTCGGACCCGATGAAAATCGCCGGCTTTTTCGCCTCTGATGTTGAAGAACGCAAGTTTTGTAACATTTTTATGACAAAATTCTCGTCAATCCTTGGAACTGCCCTAGCGTTTTTTTAACCATCATGCGATAAACGTAACCCGAGTTGTCCGTAAAGGGCAGCCGCAAAAACAAGAAACCCGAGGCCGCAGTGATGTTCGACACGCCCCCCCTCACGCCCCTGAAAAAGGGCGCAGACTGCCCGTCGCAATTCGGCGCGGTCTGCTGGCGTATGCACCGCAACAAGGTCGAAGTGCTGTTGATTACCAGCCGCGATACCGGCCGTTGGGTGATCCCCAAGGGCTGGCCGATGGCGGACCGCGCCGCCCATGAGGCCGCCGCAACCGAGGCTTGGGAAGAGGCCGGCGTGCGCGGCGATGTGCGGCCCGACACTTTGGGCATGTTCAGCTATGACAAAGTGCTTGGCCCCAAGAAATCCGTCGCCTGCACCGTCACGGTCTTTGCTTTGCGCGTCGCCGCCCTGCATACCGACTTTCCCGAACGCAAGCAACGTCGTCGCAAATGGTTTGCGGTGGACAAGGCCGCACGCAAGGTAAATGAACCGGAACTGCGCGCGCTGTTGAAATCTTTACCAGAGCGGCTTGCGCCCTAAGCCCTTGCCACTTTTGCAAAAGCGGCGCAGGCTTGTGTTTCAATCACGCTTGGCCCAGACATGATCCGCTATTCATTGCGCTGTTCAAATTCCCATGACTTTGACAGCTGGTTCCAATCGGCCAGCGGTTTTGACACATTGGTTGCTGCGGGCCAACTGAGCTGCCCCGTCTGCGGTGTCACAGACATTCAAAAATCCTTGATGGCCCCCAATGTGCGCCCCGCCCGCTCTGCCGCTGGCACCGATCGCGACCTCAGCGCGCCGCAGACCGAAGCCGAGACCGCACTGGCCGCCCTGCGCGCGCAGATCGAGGCGAATTCCGACTATGTCGGGATGAACTTTGCCAACGAGGCGCGGCTGATGCACGAGGGTGCCAGCGACAAGCGCTCGATCTACGGTGAAGCCAAGCCGGAAGACGCCATCGCTCTGATCAAAGATGGCATCCCTGTCGCCCCGCTTCCCTTTATCCCGCAACGAAAGACCAACTGAATGACTGTTTTGATAACAGGCGCCTCCAGAGGGATCGGCGCCGGGCTTCTGGCCCACTATCGCGCCTCGGGCGAAACCGTGTATGGCACCGCGCGTCACCCCTCTGAAGGCCTTGCGCCTCTTGATGTCACCGACCCGGATAGCGCCGCCGTGCTTGCCACCAAGATCACGGATCCGCTGGATCTGTTGGTTTGCAACGCCGGGGTTTTCCTTGATCGCGGGCAATCGCTTGCCACTGGCTACCCGCCGGCTCTGTGGGCCGATACCTTTGCCACCAATGTCACGGGGGTATTCCTGACCATTCAGGCCTTTTTGCCGCATCTGCGGGCGGCAAAGGGCAAAATCGCGATCATCTCGTCGCAGATGGCCTCTGACACCAAAGCCACGGGCAGCAGCTATATCTATCGCGCGTCCAAGGCCGCTGTACTGAACCTTGGTCGCAACCTTGCCCATGATCTGGCCCCCGATGGTGTGGCCGTCGGAATCTATCATCCGGGCTGGGTGCAAACCGATATGGGCGGTGCAGGAGCCGCGATCACGGTGGCGCAATCTGTTGCGGGCCTGACGCGCTGTTTCTCGGATCTGTCTGTCGGCTCAACGGGTTGCTTCTTGTCCTATGACGGGTCTGTCCACCCATACTGACCCTTATTGGCAGGCCAGCGCGGCCCGCATTCTGTCGGCCGAATAGACCCCGAGGTCTTGCGGAGCGGCGCCCATTCGCACGGCCACAAGTCGCGTCCAATCGCCCGAGGCAACGATCAGCTCATCCCCGCGCCCGCAATTGCGCGATCCGCCGCTGATATGATCATCGCCAATGCGGTGATTGGTCAGGCCCGAAACCCGCGCCAGCTCACGCAGACGCCCCGCTTCCAGCCGCACAAAAACCAACTGCTTGGCCAGATGCGGACGATCGACATAGGCGATCTCGATCCGTCCATCGCCATCAAAATCGCCAATCCCTGCAACAGCCAACCAGCGGTGCGGCTGGCCGATATAGCGGGTCGCCGCCAACAGCTTTCCTTGTGCCGACACCACGATCAACCGAGCCCCGCGCGCGCGGCTGGTCTGCACCGAAACCACCTCGGGTATCCCGTCGCCTGTCACATCCACAACACGCGGCCGTATATCTTCGAAAAACCCGTTTCTGAACTGCAGCGCCCAGTTCGGCCCGCTCAGGGTTGTCCACTCCGGCGTCCCGCCCAGAATGTCGTGATCATAGCCGACAGGCCCGCCACGATCATCGTAGCAGGCACGCAAGTTTGCGTTCTGGTCGCAAATCTGCCGCGCCTGAGCCGACGAGCATGCCAAAAGGGCAGCCAGCGCCGCCCCTAAAACCTTCAAATCTGCTTTTCCGGCATCTGAACCCGCAACCCATCCAGCGCGTCGTTCACCTTGATCTGGCAAGTCAAGCGCGAGCGCACGGAATCAGGCGACCATGCGAAATCGAGCATGTCCTCTTCCATGGCGTCCTTTTTCGGCAAACGCTCGACCCAAGCGGGGTCGACATACACATGGCAGGTCGAGCAGGCACAAGCCCCGCCGCAATCGGCCTCAATGCCCGGAATGCCATTGTCGCGCGCACCCTCCATCACGGTCAGGCCGTTGGCCACTTCGACAACATGCTCTTTGCCGTTGTGCTCGACATAGGTGATCTTCGCCATTTTGCTTCCCGAATTGCTGAAACCCGAGAATTCTCATAAGCCAAAGCCGCGCACTATGCCAGAGCCGCACGCAGGCGCATCGCTCAATTCAGCGTCAGATCACAGGCCTTTGCAGTTGTGGGCTTTGCCGTTATGCTGGTGCCCGACAAGTCTGGGTGAACCAGACGCAACCATCGGCAAATCGGGCCCCCTTGCATGAATGTTCGCTTTATTCTCGGCTGCGCCCTGGCTCTGGCGGCCTGCGACCAACCCCGCGTTACGGCGCCGGTGACCACAGGGCAAACCATCGCCCAAATCACCCTGAAGCCGGGTCAGGAACCGCCGACGGACGCGGACAACGTCTGCTGGGGCAAAGATACCACCCCTGCCGTCATTGAAACCGTCACCGAGCAGGTTGTGGTCACGGATGAGGTCCGCGACGCGGCGGGCAATATCCTGACGCCTGCCAGCTACAAGACCAATACCCATCAGCGCATGGTCCAAGACACCCGCGAGGTCTGGTTCCGCGCGCCCTGCCCCGACACCCAAAGCGTTGCCTTCATTGCCTCGCTGCAACGCGCGCTCAAGGCCCGCGCGCTTTACCTTGCCCCAGTGACGGGCGAGATGAACGCCGAAACGGCCGAGGCAATTCGCCGCTTTCAAGCCGACCGTGGCCTCGATAGTCCCGTGCTCTCACTCGTCGCCGCTCAGGAATTGGGCCTGCTCGCCACGGATATATCGCAACTATGAGCCTCAGCGCCGACCAAGCCCGCTATGAAGCCGAAGTGCTGCGCCAATGGTCCGCTCAGCCCGCCGACGGTGCGCACGATCTGGGCCATCTGCGCCGCGTTTGGAAACAGGCGCAACTGATCGCGATGGACGAACCCTGCGATCTGCAGGTGCTTTTGCCTGCCGCCATCTTCCATGATCTGGTCAATCTGCCCAAATCCCACCCCGACCGCGCCCGTGCTTCGACCCTTTCGGCCGCAGCCGCCTGCCACTTTCTGCGCGCCGACGGCTTCCCCGAGGCGAAGCTCTCGGCCGTAGGCCATGCCATCGCCGCGCACAGCTTTTCGGCTGGTATCACGGCCCAGACCGCCGAGGCGCGCGTGCTGCAAGACGCCGACCGCCTCGAAGCGCTTGGTGCCATTGGCATCGCCCGGATGTTTCATGTCGCAGGGGCTTTGGGCGGCGGCCTGTTTGATCCCAGCGACCCCTTGGCACTGCACCGCCCGCTGGATGACCGCGCCTTTGCACTAGATCATATCGAGGTCAAGTTGCTGAAAGTCGCTCACGGCATGCAGACCGCCACCGGGCGTGCGATGGCAGCAGAGCGGGCCGAGTGGATGCTTTCATTCCGCAGCCGCCTTCTTCGCGAAATCGACTGACCGCGAGCTTTGTTTATCCATATCCATATCCAAATGCGGATAAGAGATGACCACTCGCGTTGAGCATGTCTCAAACAAAAGGGCGGCAGGTTTTCCCGCCGCCCCCTGCTTCAGATCATACGCTTATTGAACCGACAGCGCCACAAAGCGGGGATCACCCGAGCGGCGGATCAACAGCAGGATCGACTTGCGCCCCGCATCCTTGGCTTCGGTGACGCGGTCTTGCAGATCGCTGAGCTTCAGCACCTTTTGCTGGCCGGCCTCGACGATCACATCGCCCGGGGCAACGCCTTTGTCAGCGGCCTCCGAACTTGCCTGAACATGGGTCACAGCCAGACCGGTTGCGGTCGCATCAAGCCCCAGATCCTTGATCACCTTGTCGTCCACCGGCACCAAAGTCAGACCCATCACCTCGGCCGAAGGCGCCTCTGCAGGGGCCTTTTTGTCGGCCGCTGGCACAGGCGTCGCCGCTTCGTCGGTCTCACGACGCCCCAGTTTGATCTGCAAGGTCTGCTCGGCCCCGGCGCGGTTGATCAGCACCGGCACCTCTTCGCCAATCGGGCTGTCGGCCACGGTGCGGGTCAGCGATTTCACATCCTTGATCGGGCTGTTGTTAAAGCTGAGGATCACGTCGCCCGCCTGCAAGCCACCCTCTTTGGCCGGGCCGTCGGGCACATCGGTGATAAGCGCGCCTGCCGCGTCAGCAAGGTTCATCGCCTCAGCCACGTCCGGCGTCACATCCTGAATCCGCACGCCAAGCCAACCGCGCCGCGTCTCTCCATATTGCTTGAGCTGCTCAACCACATGGCTGACCACATTCGAAGACATCGAAAAGCCGATACCAATCGAACCACCCGACGGCGACAGGATCGCGGTGTTCACCCCGATAACCTGCCCGTCCATATTGAACAGCGGCCCGCCAGAGTTGCCCTTGTTGATCGCCGCATCGGTTTGCAGGAAATCGTCATAGGCGCCGTTCAGCTCGCGCCCGCGCGCCGAAATGATGCCGGACGACACCGAGAATCCCTGTCCCAGTGGGTTGCCCATCGCCAGCACCCAGTCTCCGACGCGCATCGTGCCACTGTCGCCAAAAGCGACAAATGGCAGCGGCTTGGGGCTTTCCACTTTCAAAACCGCGATATCGGTCTTGAGGTCCGTCCCCACAAGTTTCGCCTTGAGCTTTTGGCCGCCAAAAAATTCAATCTCGATATCATCGGCGCCATCAATCACATGGTTGTTGGTAACGATATAGCCGTCCGCAGAAATCACGAACCCGGACCCCAAAGCCTCGGACCGTTGCGGCTCGTTGCCGCCCTGCCCGTTCGGCCCCATGAAATCCTTGAAGAAATCCTCGAACGGTGATCCGGGCGGCACCATCGGCGTGCCATCGGTGCTGGCCGCTACGACTGACGTGGTGGTGATATTCACCACCGATGGGCTGATCTGCTCGGCCAGATCCGCAAAGCTTTCGGGCGCGCCGCGCGCCTCGCCCTTGAGCGCTGGGGCCAGCGCCAGCGCCAGACCCAGACCAATCGCCAGCAGCAGGCGCTGCGGGCGCGGCTGCGCAAATGTGGGCATGGACAGGACGCGGACGGCAGTGTGATTTGGCACCTCGAAACTCCCTTTTCGAATGTCGCTGCACCAAAACAGGCGCAGGAAAACCATTGCATCATGACGTGGGCTAAATTGCGCGCAATGCAAGTCTGCTCGCACCATCTCAACGTCTTGTGATCATTACTGCGGATGCTGCTGCGCAAGTCGGTCGGGTGCAAGCACAATCGGCAGGGGCGCATCACGGCGGGCACGGCCTTGCCAAAACAAAGAGCCAGCGCCCGTCTGCGCTGGCTCTTCTTGGTCAGATCTCAAGCACTTTTGGCCACATTATTGACCTGCGGCAGGGGCCTTTTCGCTACGCAGATAGTCAAAGAATTCGCTGTCAGGCTTCATCACAATCGAAGAGTTCCCCGCCTGCAACGACCGCTCGTATGAGGTCAAAGAGCGTGTGAAGGCAAAGAATTCAGGGTCTTTGCCAAAAGCATCGGCATAGATGCCGTTGCGCGTGGCATCCGCCTCCCCGCGAATAACCTCGGCCTCTTTTCGCGATTTCGACACGATCTCGACGACCGAGCGATCCGCGGCAGCGCGCACGCGCTGAGCCGCTTCGTTGCCGCGACCGATCTCATCGGCCGCCTCGCGCTCTCGCTCGGCCCGCATGCGGCCAAAGGTCGCTTCGAGGTTCTGCTCGGGCAAGTCGGTGCGCGTCAGACGCACGTCGATCACATCCACCCCGAGGCCCAGCGCCTTGGCGCGGGCCTGATCGCGGATCTGGTTCATCAGAGCGGTACGATCCTCCGACAGCACATTCTGGCTGGGAACCCCGCCCAAAACTTCGCGGATCTCGGCGTTGATGATCTTGTCAAGGTTGTCGCGCGCGGCATTCTCGCCGCCCGAGCCAACCGCGCGCCGGAACGCTTCAAGGTCGACAATCCGCCAGCGGGCAAAGGCATCAACCACCAGACGACGGTCATCCAAAGGCGTGACCTCCAAGGGCTGTGTGGGCAGACCCAGAATGCGGTCCTCATAGAGGAACACATCCTGAATAAACGGAATTTTGAACCCCAAACCGGGCTCGTTGATCACCTGCTTGACCTCACCGAACTGCAAAACCAGCGCCTTTTTCCGCTCGTCGACGATGAACACCGATGACAGCGCTAAGGCCCCCACCAGAATGACCCCCGGGATGATATAAGCTGCACGCATCAGTTCGATCCTCCGGTTTTCGCGGCTGGCGCGTTCAGATCATTCAGCGGCAGATAAGGCACAACACCCTGCCCGTTTGCCCCGCCATCGACCCCGTCAAGGATGACCTTGTTCATGCCGCCCAGAACTTTCTCCATCGTTTCCAGATACATCCGCTTGCGCGTCACCTCTGGAGCTTTGACGTATTCGTTATAAACCGAGGTAAAGCGGCTGGCCTCACCTTCGGCGTTGTTCACCACTTGCGCGCGGTAAGCCTCGGCTTCTTCTTGCAGCTGGGCTGCCTGACCGCGGGCGCCCGCCGTCACTGTGTTGGCATAGGCATCAGCCTCTTTCTCCAACCGGTCCCGCTCTTGTTGCGCGGCCTGCACCTTGCGGAAGGCGTCGATGACTTCTTTCGGCGGGTCGGATTTGTCAAAGTTGACGCGGATCACGTTGATGCCAGCGTTATAGGTGTTCAACGTGTCCTGAATGGCCTTTAGAACTTCGGCGGCAATCACGCCCCGATCGCGGTTCAGCACGGGTGCCAGTTCAGACCGTGCGATGATGTCGCGCATCGCTGATTCCGACACCGCGCGGATGGTGTCTTCGGGATCCGCGAGGTTGAACAGGAATTTCGCAGGGTCCGAGATGTTCCAGACGACCTGAAACTCGATATCGACGATGTTCTGGTCGCGCGTCAGCATCAGCCCATTGTCAAGCGGCCCATTGCTGCCATTGCCGATATCCGTCGTGCGCTGCTTGCGCGATTCGACGATTTCAGCGTTCATCACCGGCCAAGGGGCAAAGTGCAAACCTTCTTCGGTCACGCCACTGAACTTGCCCAGCATCAGCGTTACCGCCTGTTGTTCGGGCTTGACTGTATAGGCCGAGGCAAAACCCCAAAGCGCAATTGCTGCCAGAACGCCCATAACAATACCATTGCGGGTGAACAGCGGCGGCATCTGACCGCCTGAGTTCGGCCCTCGCGGCGGGCGGTTGCCGCCACCGCCCATCAGCACGCGCAGCTGTTCCTGACCGCGCTTCATCAGCTCGTCAATCTCGGGAATCTGAGGACCCTCACCCGGACGCCGCCCTGGCCGCTGGCCACTCGGAGGCTTGCCGTTGCGTTCGTCATCATCACCGCCAGAGCCGCCATTGCCGCCCCAGGGACCTCCGCTACCCGCCATTGAACACCCTTTCGTCATTTCATTCCCTCAGAACTGGGGCTTAGGGGTCGACATTTCAACCCATAACCCCCAGTCTTCAACCGCTTGCGTCAGAATGTCCGCACCGGCTTGCGCATCGTCACCAATTCTTCCGACATGGTCGGATGCACGGCGACGGTGCGGTCGAAATCTTCTTTCGTGGCCCCCATCTTGACCGCAATCGCGGCCAACTGGATCATCTCGCCCGCATCAGGCCCGACGATGTGACAGCCCAGCACGCGGCGCGTCTCGGCGCAAACCACCAGCTTCATAAGAACCTTATCCTGCCGCCCCGCAAAGAGCGAGCGCATCGGCCGGAAAGAGGCGGCATAAATCTCGACCGGCCCCGCATCGCGTGCGGCCTCTTCGGTCAGACCGATAGAGCCAAGTTCAGGCTGCGTGAACACCGCCGAGGCAACCAGCTCGTGATCGGCCTTGGTTGGCACGCCGCGAAACACCGTATCGGCGAAGGCATGCCCCTCGCGGATCGCCACAGGGGTGAGGTTGATCCTGTCTGTCACATCGCCGACGGCATAGATCGAGGGCACCGCCGTCTGGCTCCAGTCATCAACCACGACTTCGCCCTTGCGCCCCAACTTGACGCCCAATTCCTCGATCCCAAGCCCCGCGACATTCGGAACCCGGCCAGTGGCATACAGCACGATGTCAAAGCTGGCCTCGGTCCCATCGGTCGCCACCGCCAGAATACCGCTCTCCTTGCGCTCCAACCGCTCAATCGCGGTGCCACAGTGGATCGCGATGCCATTGGCTGACATCTGGTTTGCCACATGACCGCGCGCTTCGTCGTCAAAGCCGCGCAGGATCTGCGCGCCGCGATAATACTGCGAAACCTCGACACCCAAGCCGTTCAGAATACAGGCGAATTCGCTGGCAATATAGCCGCCGCCGACCACCAGCGCCCGCT
>JAHEBX010000113.1 GCA_024642045.1 Pseudorhodobacter sp.
TCGGCTGGCCACCGGTGAAGATCAGGGCAAGCGCACGAAACAGGCTGAGGCCACCGAGCGTCACGATAAAGGGTTGCAGGCCACCTATGGCGATCAGCGCGGCGCTGAGCGCACCGCAGGCCAGACCGACGGCAAGGGCACCCAGCAGAGCCAGCGGCACAGGAACACCCGCGACCATCAGCGTGGCGGCAACAACAGCGGACAGTGCCGCGACCGGGCCGACCGTCAGATCGATGCCGCCCGAGATGATCACCAGTGTCATGCCCAGTGCGATGCAGGCGTTGATTGACGACTGCTGCAACACGTTCAAGAGGTTGGGCGCGGTCAGGAATGTCGGTGCCATGATGGCAAAGACAGCCCCGATCAGGATCAGACCCAGGAGCGTCCCTGCGTCACGAAAGCGTAGGCGGGATAGGAATGTCATGGGGAACCTCAGTTGGCGGGGATGGCGTTGCGGGCGATGTTGGCCTCGGTAATCTCTGGGCCGGAGAGGGTGGCGCTGATCCGGCCTTCGCGCATGACGAGCACGCGGTCTGACACCCGGATCACTTCCGGCAATTCGGATGAGACGACGATGATGGCTTTGCCTTCGCGGGCGAGCTTTTCGATCAAGTCATAGATTTCTGCCTTGGCCCCGACATCGATGCCGCGAGTCGGTTCGTCGAACAGATAGATCTTGGTGTCGGCGGCAAGCCAGCGACCGATAATGGCCTTTTGCTGATTGCCGCCCGAGAAGGAGCCGATGGGCTTTGACACATCGAAGGGTCGCAGGTTGACCTCTTTCATCAACTCTTCTGACCGCGCCTTCAGCTTGGCCTTCTGGATCAGACCCAAGCGGGAGAACTGGCCCATGGCAGGCAGGCCGATATTGGTGGTGACAGGCCGGTGGCGGATGATCCCGTCGCGCTTGCGTTCCTCGGGCACCAAACCCAGGCCGGCCCGGATGCGTGCCCGTGATCCGGCTTGCGGCAGCGTGACACCCTCGACCTCGACCGTGCCGCTATCGGCGCGGTCGACGCCCGAGATCAGGCGCAACAGCTCGGTGCGTCCGGCGCCAACCAGACCGGCAATCCCCACGACCTCGCCCGCGTGCAGATCGAAACTGGCGTCCTGCACAGCCTTGCCGCGCGACAGCCCGCTGATCCGCATTGTCACACGGGGGGTGGCATGGCTGTGGTGGCTGATATGGGCCAGTTCGCGACCCACCATGGTTTCAATAACCTGCGCCACCGGCGTCTGCGGGATCGGCACCTCGGCGATCAGATGGCCATCCCTCAGGATGGTCGCAGAGGTGCAAACCCGGAAAACCTCATCCATCTTGTGACTGACATAGATCACGGACACGCCCTGCGCGGTCAGACTACCAATCACAGTAACCAGCTTTTCAAACTCGGACGGCGTCAGAGAGGAGGTCGGTTCGTCCATCGCGATGATGCGGGCCTTGGCGCGCAGGGCCTTGGCGATCTCGACCAGTTGACGCTGCGCCACGCGCAGGCCCTTGATCGGAGCGGTGACGTCGATCTTGGGGTCCAGTGGCGCCAGCAGACGTCTGGCCTCGTTTTCCTGGGCCGCTTGATCCACCAGCAGCCCGCCGGCGCGGCGCAATGCCCCGCCAAGAAAGATGTTCTGGGCCACCGTCAATTCCGGCACCTGCTGCAGTTCTTGGTGTATCATGGCGATCCCCGCTTCGGTGGCCGAACGTGGCGAGGTGATCGTGACGGGTTTGCCGTCAATTTCGATGGAGCCGGTATAGTTCGTCAGAACACCCGAAAGAATATTCAGCAACGTCGATTTTCCCGCGCCGTTCTCGCCCAGCAGTCCGTGGACCTCGCCGGGCTGCACGATCAGCGAGACGCCGTGCAGCACCTTTCTGGCGCCAAAGGCTTTTTCGACATTGGTCAGGGACAGGCGCGGGTCCATCACATACTCCAGTCGGGTTGAAGGGGGAAGGGTGGCCCGTCCGCACAGGATCGGCAGACGAGCCGGGGACGCTTACTTCGTCAAGGCAGCGCGCAAGGCGGCCATGTCGGTGGTCGCATAGGTTTCGACATTGTCCTTGGTGATCAGCGCTTGCGGCGTGGCAACCACACGGGGCAGTTTCTGCCCGGCGACAAGGCGCAGTGCGACTTCCATGGCAACCTCACCGGTCAGAACCGGAAAGCTGTCGACGGTGCCGGTCAGATCGCCCGCCCGGACAGCAGCATAGGCGTCAGAGATGCCGTCGGTGCCGAACACCGCAACCTGATCCTGCTTGCCAGCCGCCTTGACGGCCTCGACCACACCCAGTGCCATGCCGTCGTTATTGGCATAAAAACCGATCAGGTCAGGATATTGCTGCAAGATCGTGGTGGCGGCGTTAAAGGCTTCTTCACGGCTCCAGTTTGCAGGGACCGAGGCGACAACCTCGAACTTGCCCGCCGCGTTGATGGTTTCGGTGAAGCCTGCGGTGCGCTGACCGGCGGCATAGACGCCCGGCTGGCCCTCGATCACCGCAACTTTGCCACCGTTCGGCCGGTTGTCGATGAACCACTGCGCTACGTTGACACCGTTGCCCTTCTGCACGTTGCCGACATAATGCTCGGCCGAGGGGATCACCGCGTCATTGACGTTCAGAACCACGGTGCCCTTGGCCTTGGCCACTTCCACGGCGGGGACCAGGTTGGCGTCGGTCTGCGGTGACACCAGCAGGGCGACAAAGCCTTGGTTGATCAGGTCTTCGGCGATGGACAACTGGCCCATTTGGTCGCCTTCGTTCGCGGCAGCCTGATAGACAAAGGTCAGGCCCAGCTTGTCCGCGACGTTCTTGTAGCCTTCGCCCAGCGAGCGCCAGTATTCGTTGGTCAGCGTCTTGGAGACACCACCGATCTTGGTGCCGGCTGCAGGCGCAGGCAGCGCACCAAACTTGGCGTCCAACTGCGTCCAGTCGATGCGGTCAGGCTCGCTGTCCGAGTTCAGCGGGGCGAGATCTTGCGCTTGGGCAAAGCCCATGGTCAGGGTCAGCGCGCCGATGGCCAGCGCGCCTTTCAGAAAATGTTGCATTGGGTTTCCTCCCGGTTTCAACATGAAAGATGGTTAAGTTGTGAAGTTCAAGCGGCGGCCGTTGCCTCCGCCAAAGCCCGGCGCGCGACTTCTTGCGCCACGACGGGGTCTTGTCTTGCCTGCGCATCCGACAGGCGGTTGTCGCCCTCCATCCGCGCCACGGCATCCAGCATCCGGCGCACCGTGCGGATGTTGGCTGTGCATTCGGCTACCGGATCAAGACCCGACGCGTCAGGGAAGGTGTCAAAGTAGATCGCCCCGTCAAACCCGCCGCGCTTGACTTGGCGCAGCAGTTCCAGTGTCGCCTGCTCATGGACAGACCCCACCATCAGGCCATCATCGCGCTTGGCATAGCCGTCATTCAGGTGCATCCCCAGCAGCTTGCTGGACCGCATGATATGGGCGGCGGCGTAAGCCGGTGTTTCGTTGGCATACAAAGAATGGGCGAAGTCGATGGTGACACCAAGGTTGCTTGCGCCGACCTGCGCAATCGCCAGCAAAGTGGTTGCGGCATCGGGTAGCACCGCGCAAGATCTTGGTTCATTGGGCTTATATTCGATGGAGATCATGCAATCCGGGTCGTGGGCCGCAACCTCGGCGATGCCGGAAACCTCGGCCTCCCACAACGCCTCATAGTCGCACTGGAAGGCATAGTCATAGCCGTCCTGACCGAGCCACAACGTCATCATCGGGGCGCCCATGGCGCGGGCAGCATCGATACCGCGCTTGGTAAGGTCGATTGCCTCGCGCCGAACCATGGGGTCGGGATTGGTAAAAGCACCGCGTTTGTAGGCGGGGTTGGTGTAATAGCGCATCGCAAGGCCACTGACCGAAAGCCCGAGATCCCGCACCATCGTGCCCGCACCCACAGGGTCGGCAACGTGATCGGGATAGTTCAGATCGAGCTCGGTCAGCCCCTCAACCTTTGATGCACGCTCCACCATCTGACGCAGGCTGGGCTTGCCGTTCAGGTCTGGCCAGTAATCCGACGCACCCGATGCAAACGAGTTTATCCGGGTGGCAAAGCGATGTCCGAGCATGTGATTCCTCCATTACTTCACAATATATCGTAAAATCGTAAAGTTACAAGGACGTTGTTTCAGAACTCTGACCGTGGAGGATTCATATCGTGAATCCATGAGTTAGGCGGTCGAAATGAGCTAGCCTTTACCCGCGTGCTATCGCACGAAGAACTGGTCCAGCTACACTGCCGCGCTGCGCAAGCGCTGATCTCTGCTACTCTGGATGGACAAGGATATGACCTGGCTCGCGCCGCCCGACGGCAGCCCCGGTCAGTCTGCGGTTTCCTCCGACGCGGCGATCCAGTTTTGCCTGACGATCAAGGTGCAGTTCAAGCTTCCGCTCAGGCAAGCGACCGGGATGGTATCCAGCTTGTTGAAGATGGCACGTCTGCATTGGGCCGTGCCGGACTACACGACCCTGCGTAGGCGGCAGGCCAACCGGTCGCAGCTTCTGCTGGCCACCGGCAATCTGGTGGCGCGGTCGCATCGCCAACCGTCGTGCCAACCGACATTGGCCTTGCTATTGGCGCTTCTCTCATTTCTCTGCCGTTCGTGCTGGCATCATTGAACGGCCGCTATCGCAGGATCCTGCAAGCGCGATGCCGTAGCGCGTCAGACCGGTTTCCGCCCATCGGGTCGGGAACAATGCATCTGAGAGTGGTGATAAATCATCCTCGGCAAACAGCAGAAAGGTCCGCACCGCAGTCATTTGCGCCGATCATTACATTACCAACTTCCATCCTCATGATCGCTACCACGCTTATGATCGTGCCAAATCTGGTTGTTGGTTAGTGGTAGATGATCCTATTCAGCATTTGCCGACATTCACGCCACACCTACCAACACCAGGCTCGGTGGGTTCTGCTCTGTAAATGCTCCAATTCGAGATCAGAAAAATGTAACCGTCGCACGTTGCAAATGATCCAATGATGGACCAATTAAAAACTAATATCGCAGTCCTAACCCAAAACCGTATGCTATTGCTCCAATCCGAGGCCCACCAACATGACCAATCCAACAGACAACACCATACCGAGCACTGTATTTGGCTATATAAGGGTATCGACGGAAAGGCAGGACGCAGAAGCGGATGGGCTCGAACGTCAAGCAGAGAGGATTAGGCAGTTCTGCACAGAGCGAGGCCTCAAGTTGGGTGGAATCTACGAAGATGTCGGTTCAGCTGTAGCTGATGGCAATTCGTCGGCGCGCCTTGGTTTGGGCGATGCCATCAAGCTGGCGCACAGCGCTGGTGCCGGCTTGTTGGTCACGGACCTGACAAGGATAGACCGTAACCTACTGTCGATTTCCAAGTCTTTGGGAGCACTTGGGATGCCACTCGTATCTATAAGAGACGGTGGGGTTGTTAGTTATCCTTCGGTTCTGGAGAAAGTTCGGCGAGGAGGCGAAAGCGCAAAAAATATCAGTGAAGGCACCAAAAGGGCACTTGGAGAGCTGAAATCGTCTGGTGTTTCGCTAGGCTCAAATGGTGACAAAAGTGCCGCGGCGATGGCATCAGCAATCGTGCGTGGTCAACGCGCCGAAGAAATCGTGTTTCAGATCGCGGACATTATGAGTGAAGACGCCGCCTTTGTGGATCTGTCGGTTCCAGCACTGGCAAAGCTGCTGAACCGTCGCGGCATTCGAACTGGTTGGGGACGAGAATGGACACCCGCTTCGGCCAAAAGGTCGAGGAAGGCCGCGCTTGAGGTCATGAAAATGCGATTGGGTGGTGAAGATGAAGCAGATCCGTTGGCGCCTCGACATGACTTAAACGAAGGCGAACCTTCAATATTCAAAAAAGACGCAACGCAGAAGGTCTCCATCCCGATACCAGATGAACCTCAAATAACTGACCAAAATACCGCCGGCTGGGGTATTTTCTGAGAAGCATGCGCAAGTATCGTTTCGTTTGTGGCAATTATCAGATCGTTCAAGACTTAGGCGATGCCGCTTGGATTCATATATTTTTAGAGACCGTGTAACGCTCCTCGGCAGATGAGACAATTTCAGCCCGCGGCCCCTAGTTAATCTACAACGCTGCGCACAAATGGTCGATGGCCGAGCGCGCCTCTTCCGGTGGTGAACTATTCAGCACACAGACTCACTGAGAGGGCACCTGAGAACACCTAAGTCCTTTCGCCTTCTCACGACCACTCGTGCGAGATGGCCCTTCAGTGACTCGCGGCGGGGCTCTGCGGGGGCTCTGGTGCCCAAGACCATTTGGTGCGGCGACCATCAGCAACTTGAATAGCGATTCTTGCAAAGGTGCAAAGTGAGATTTGCTCAAGCGACCTCTCTCGCGAGAGCCTCACCTGCTTCAGCACTGTCTTGACTGCTTCTGATTCAAGATCAGGAGGCTAGAAAACTGCCGTTTATGTATCGATCAACAGTGCCAGAATTCGTTCGATTTTCGAGGCCAGAACCCTACTTAAGTAATTGATAATATAAAATTATATAGGGGTTCGAGTCCCTCCGAGCCTACCATCCACCCTATTCCGCCGCCTGCACCTTTGCTGCCAGCAGCTCGCGCTCAAGCGCCACGTCCTCGTGCGATCTGGGTTTCGAGAGGCGTGCCAGAAGCAGGTAAGTCGCAGGCGTGAGGTAAAGCGTTGAAATCGCAGCGAACCCAAGTGCGCCCACCACGACCCACCCAAGCGCTGCGCGCGCCTCAGCCCCCGGCCCTGCCGCCATCAGCAAAGGCACCGCGCCCAGAATCGTTGACAGCTTGGTCATCATGATCGGGCGCAAGCGCACCTGACTGGCCTTTTCCACCGCCTCGCGGATCGAGAGGCCCTCGTCGCGCAGCTGATTGGCAAACTCGACAACCAGAATGCCGTTCTTGGCCATGATCCCTACCAAGAGTACAAGGCCGATCTCGGAATAGACGTTCAGCGACCCCCCCGTCAGCAGCAGCGCAAACACCCCACAGGCCATGCCAAAGGGCACGGTCACCATGATGATTGCGGCGGACACAAAGCTTTCAAACTGCGCCGCGAGCACCAACAGGATCACCAGAGCGGCAAAGCCGAAGGTGGTCGCGAGGCCATTGGAGTTTTCTCCGATCGTCGCGGCTTCTGCCAGAGGCATGATCGCCACGCCATCGGGCAGCTTGCCCGCAAGCAAGCTCTGCGCCTGCGTATAGGCATCGCCCAAGGCAAAGCCGTCGCTCAGGCCCGCTGTGATGGTGATGGCGCGCTGCTGTTGTTCGCGCGACAGCGTCGGCGCTGCGGCCCCCTCGACGATGGAAACAAATGACGACATCGGCACAAAGCGCCCGTCGGTGGTGCGGGCAAAGATGTTTTCCAGATCGGTCGGATCGTTGACCGGCTGATTGGTCGATTGCAGATACATCGGGTAAGTGCTGTCGCCCAGATTGACAGAGCCGATTGACTTGCCATCCAGCAAGGCCTGCAGGGTGGTTCCAAGCCCCGTCACATCGATACCAAGCTGATCGGCGCGGGCGCGGTCGATCTGCACCTCGACCTGCGCCTGACTTGCATCATAGCTGCTGCGCACGGTGCCAAAACGCGCATCGGCCGACAAAAGATCGACCGCAGTCGTCGCCCCCTGCGCCAGCGTGTCATAGCTTGTGCCCACCAGCGCAAACTGCAAGCCGTTGCCGCCACCACGCACGCCCAGCGAGTTGGGCGAAATCGCCGAAGCGCGCACGCCCGTTACCTGCGAGATCACCGCGTTCACATCGGCTGCGATGGCTTGCTGGTTGCGGCTGCGCTGATCCTGTGGCACGAGGCCGATGAACATGAAGCCGCGATTGGTGCTGCCGCCAAAGCCGCTGACCGAAAAGATGTTCGACACCTCGCCCCCCGCCTTGAGCGGCGCAAGCAGCGCCTCGATCCGGCCAAGTTTCGAGTTGGTGTAATCGAGGCTGACGTTCTGAGGCGCCTGCACCATGACCAGAATCGCGCTGCGGTCTTCGGCGGGGGTCAGCTCTTGTTTCAGGCTGGGAAAGGCCAGATAGGCCGCCGCCCCGAACAGCGCCGCCGCAAACAAGACGGCGAGCGGCACCTCAAGCGCCAGATGCAGCGTGCGGGCATAGATCCGGCTGAGCCAGCGGCCAAAGCGGTCCAGCGCGCGGACTTTTTGCGAGGGCGTGCGCTCCAGCGCCTTGGCCGCCATCATTGGGGTCAGTGACAGCGCCACCACGGTCGACACCAGAACCGCCATCGCCAGCGTAAAGCCGAACTCGCGAAACAGCCCCCCCACCTGCCCCGGCAGGAACGAGATCGGCACGAAGACCGCCGCCAGCGTCGCACTGGTGGCCAGAACCGCGAAGTAGACCTCTTGGGTGCCCAGAACCGCCGCCGCCCTTGGCCCGTGGCCCATCCGCCGCAACCGCACGATGTTTTCCAACACCACGATGGCGTCATCCACCACCAGCCCCGTCGCCAGCACCAGCGCCAGCAGCGTCAGGATGTTGATCGAGAACCCCGCGAGGTAAATCGCAGCCAAAGCCCCCGCAAGCGCCACGGGCATCGAAATGGCCGGGATCAAGGTCGCACGCCAATCCCTTAGAAACACGAAGATAATCGCGGTAACCACCAGAACCGAGATCACCATCGAGCGGATCACCTCTTCCACCGCGCCTTGGATGAACACCGCGTCATCCGAGCTGACCGCAATGGTCACGCCGGGCGGCAGAATGGCTTGCACTGCGGTGATCGCGCTGTGGATGCCTTTGGAAATTTCGATGGTGTTGGATTGCGCCTGCCCGATCACTGACAAGCCGATGCCCGACTTGCCCTGAGCGCGCAACTTGGTCCCCGCCGTGCTTGGCGCCAGAAACACCGTCGCCACATCCGAAAGCGCGACACCGTCCTTGAGCGTCAGCGCGCTGATCTGATCGGGGGTGACGATCTTGGAGGTCGCCTGCACGATGATGTTCTGATTGGTCGCATTCAAGGTGCCGGCGGGCGCGCTGAGCGACACCGCGGCAAGCGACTTGCTGACATCCGCCATTGTCATCCCGCGCGCGGCCAAGGCCGTGGGGTTGATATCGATGGTCAGGATTTGCGCGGCATCCCCCTGCACCTGAATGTCAGCCACGCCCGCAACAGCGCGCAGCCGGTCCACCACAACGGCATTGACCAGATCGGTGAGCGGCCCCAGCTCCATGCTGTCAGAGGTCACCGCAAGCCGCAGGATCGCCTGCGCGTTGCTGTCCGCCTTGACCACGACCGGATCGTTCACATCGCTCGGCAGGTTGCGCGCCGCCCGCGAGATCGCATCGCGGGTGTCGCTGGCTGCGATATTCAGATCGGTGTTGCCCGAAAATTCAACCGTGGTCCGGCTGGAGCCATAGCGAGAGCTGGACGACACCCCCGTCACCCCCGACACCCGCGCGGCAGCCCCCTCGATGACCGAGGTCACTTCGGTGTCCACTGTCTCGGCAGAGGCACCGGGATAGTCGGTCGAGATGGTCAGCACCGGACGGCTGACATCAGGCAATTCCTGCACCTGCGTGCCCAACATCGCGGCCCATCCGGCGACAAAGATCATCGCGTTCAGCACAAAGGCCAGCACGGGGCGGCGCACGAACAAGGCCGCGAGTGCGGCGCCCTGCTGACTGGTGGACTGAGCCATCTTGACCGCTCCTAGTTGCCGGCGGGGGCTGCTGGTTTGCCGCCCTGCGCCTTACCGTTGCCGTTGCCCTTGCCCGCATCGGGGGCGCTGTCGGGTTCGGGTGCGCCAAAAATCTTGACGTCGCCCCCCACACGCAGCCCATCAAGTCCTTCGGATATCACCTGATCGCCCTCGGCCACATCGCCCGCCACCAGCACCGCCTCGGTGTTGCGCTGCATGATGCGCACCATCGCCTTGTCGGCCTTGCCATCGACAACGCGCCAGACATAGGCGCCATCCGACCCCCATTGCACCGACAAGGGATCGACCGCGACAAAGCGGTCGCCCTTCATCCTGAGGCTGACGGTGAGCGCCATACCGGGGCGCAAAGTGCCCTTGGCATTGTCCACAAGCGCCTGCACACGAAACGTGCCAGAGGCCGCATCTATCTGATTGTCCAGCGCTGCGATTTGGGCGCTATAGGTGTCTTGAGGGCGCGACACCGGCACCATCTGCACCGTATCGCCTGCCGCAACCGCGCCACTCAGACGCTCGGGCAGCCAGAAATCCACCCGAAGCACGCTGGAATCCTCGATCCGGGCAATCACCGTTTGCGGGGTCACATCACTGCCTGCGGTGACATCCAGAATACCCACCACGCCCGAAATCGGCGCCACGATCTCGCGATCGGCCAGATCGCGCTGGGCGCTGCGCAACGAGAGTTCTGCCTGTTGCGACTGCAACTCCACCGCCTGCACCTGCGCTGCAGAGACCGAGTTGCTTTTGACCAAGGCGGCGTTGCGATCCAGCGTCTGCTTGGCGTCATCAAAGGCGATCTGCGCCTTGTCGAGGGCGATCTGCTCGGCAGAATTGTCCAGTTTGGCAATCACTTGCCCGACCTGAACCGTGGCACCCGACTGGATCAGCACCTGCGTCAGCTTGCCACTGCCCTGCGGGGCCACCGAAACCGAGGCGAGCGCCGCCGCCGTGCCCAAGGCCTGAACCTTGTCGTTGAGGATAGCACTTCCGGCCGGTTTGACCACCACCACCGCAGTGCGCCCGCCGCGTCCGCCGCCTGCACGCCCGGCCGGTGCCGCCCCCGGTGAACCCTGTGCACCCGGCGGCTTGCCGCCTGCCTTTTGCGCACCC
>JAHEBX010000114.1:0-534 GCA_024642045.1 Pseudorhodobacter sp.
GCCGATCTGGTCGCCGCCGTGCAGCGGATGCTGGCGCAATGACCAAGCCCGCGATCAGGGCCGAGGCCGAACGCCTGTTTGCGGGTTTTCAGGCAGCAGGCGCTGTGCCTGTCGAGGCCGAATTGCTGCTGCCCGCCGAGACGCTGCTGGATCTTTACGGCGAGGATATTCGCGCGCGCGCCTATACCACCACCGACCCCTTGCGCGGCGAGATGATGCTGCGCCCCGATTTTACCGTGCCGGTCGTCCAGGCGCATATGGCGCATGGGGCGGACCCTGCGCGCTATTGCTATCTGGGCGAGGTGTTTCGCAAGCAAGAACACCTTGGCCCGCGTGCCAGCGAATACCTGCAAGTCGGCTTTGAGGTCTTTGACCGATCCGCCCCAGAGGCAGCCGATGCCGAAGTGTTTGCGCTGTTTTCGCAGCTGCTGTCAGGCCTTGGGCTGCGGGCGGTGACGGGCGATATCGGCATTCTGATGGCAGCCGTGCGCGGATTGGACACCACGCCGCGCCGCCGTGCTGCGCTGTTGCGGC
>JAHEBX010000114.1:544-10773 GCA_024642045.1 Pseudorhodobacter sp.
ACCCGAAGCCCTGATTGCAGAGGCGGGCAGCTTTGTTGGCCTGCGCGGCCCCGAAGAGATTGCAGCGCGGGCGCAGGCCCTGATCGAAGATGCGGGTGCTGCGCCGATCAAGGCACCCGAGGCGGCCTTGCTTTACGATCTGCTGGGCCTCCAAGCCCCTGCAAAAGCAGCGCTTTTGCATCTGCGCGGCATCACGCCGATGTTGCCAGCCATTGCGCCTGCCGTTGACCGCTTTGCTGCGCGACTTGACGCACTTGCCGCGCGCGGGATCGCGGTCGAGAGCCTTGCGTTCGAGGCCTCGCTGGGCCGCACGTCGATGGAATACTACGATGGTTTCGTGTTTTCCTTTCACGGACCCGAAGCCGAGCCGCCGATGGCCAGCGGCGGGCGCTATGATGCGCTGACGGCGGTTCTGGGGCAGGGGCGCTCTATTCCTGCGGTGGGCGGGATCATCCGGCCGCATCTGGTGGCGGCGCTGCGGGGGGCTGTGTGATGCTCAAGATCGGGGTGCCGTCGAAGGGGCGGCTGATGGAAAAGACCTTTGACTGGTTCGGCGCGCGCGGGGTTACCATGCGCCAGACGGGGGCCGAGCGCGAGTATTCGGGCGCGGTCGAGGGGGTCGAGGGGGTCGAGCTTGTGCTGCTGTCGGCGGGCGAAATCCCGCGCGAATTGGCGGCGGGGCGCATTCATCTGGGGGTGACGGGCAGCGATCTTGTGCGCGACAAGCTGGCGGATTGGGCGCTGCAGGTCGCCGAACTTGCGCCTTTGGGCTTTGGCCATGCCGACCTGATCATCGCCGTGCCAAGCGTGTGGATCGACGTCGATACGCTGGATGATCTGGATGCGGCGGCGGCGGCGTTTCGGGCCACGCACGGGTTCCGCTTGCGGATTGCGACCAAATATCACCGCTTGGTGCGCGAGTTTCTGACCGCGCAGGGCGTGGCAGATTACCAACTGGTCGACAGTCAGGGGGCGACCGAGGGCACGGTCAAGAACCTGACCGCCGAGGCGATTGCCGACATCACCTCGACGGGCGAGACGTTACGGGCCAACCATCTGAAAATTCTGTCAGATTCCGTGATACACCAATCACAGGCGACCTTGTTTGCCAGCCGTTCGGCGGATTGGGCGGTGGCACGGGCGGCTTATGGCGCGCTGATGGGCAAATTGGGCGTGCAGGGGCCTGCGTTCTAGGCGCGGGGCTTGGCGCTGACGAGGGCCACGCCAAGGCCTGCCAGCGCCATGCCTGCCCAAGCGAGGGGGGGCACTGGCTCGCCCAGAAGCGGCCAAGCGAACAGGGCGGACAGCGCCGGCACAAGGTAGAACAGCGCCGACACCCGCGAGACTTCGCCGACACGGATCATCGCCAGCAGCAGGCTCATCGCCAACAGCGAATTGCCAAGCACCAGATAGGCAAGGATCGCGGCAAATTCCCAATTCCACGCCACCGCCATGCCTTCGGTCGCCCAAGCCGCAGGCAGGGTGATCGCGGCAGCCACGGCGTATTGGATCAGGTTCGACATCACTGGATGATGGCTGACGCCAAACTTCTTTTCGTAAAGCGTGCCGACGGTAATGCCAATCAGGGCAAGGAAAGCAAGGCCAATGCCAAGGTTCCGCTCGGCCCCCATCGATGATCGCGACATGATGACGATGGCCGCCCCCGCAAGCCCGAGCGCGAGGCCGATCCACCCTTTGCGAGAGATACGCTCACCCACCAGTGAGGGTGCGGAAAGGGCGACAAGGATCGGTTGCAGGCAGACGATAATCGCCACAGTTCCCGCAGAGACGCCCATTTTGAACGCGGCATAGCAGAGGCCGAAATAGACCACCTGAATGAGAAACCCGACGATGGCCACGTCAGCAATGCCGCGCGGCGACGGCACAGGCGGGCGCAAGACCAAAGCTATGGGGATCAACACCAGCAAAACGCAGACATATCTCAGCGCAAGCAGGGTAAAGGGTTCCGCATGTTGCAGCCCAAGCTTGGCAATGCCAAAGCCCGCCGACCAGAGCAGCAGAAAGATCACAGGGGCGGCGACGAGCCAGAGCGGGCGTTGAGGCATGATGTGCAACCTCTGGCTGGAAATTTGGTGGGGCGCAAGGTGGATACGGCATCAGCGTCTGTTACAGCCAATGCGCGCGCCCGATGCTAGTGCAGGCCGATTTCGGCGAGCGCTTGGGCAAGGGCGGGGGGCAGCGTGTCTTCTTTGCCGCGTGCCTTGGGCAGATCGCGCGGAGAATCGGCTGCAGGCAGATAGCGCCAGCCTTGAAAGGGGCGACGCGGGGCGGCTTCGGTGCGGATTACTTCGGCATCCATCACCAGCGCGCAGCGGGCGATGCCGTCACCGCCGCGCCGCTCGGCCAGACCCAAGATGCGCTGGCGGGCCAGAATCACGCCCTTGATCACCCAGTAAAGCGAGCCGCCATCAAGCAATTCTTCTTCCCGCTTGGGCCACATGCGGGTGACATGTTCTGTCGTGCCCTTGGCCCAGATATGGGCGTGGGCGCGGTGCCAATCGGTCAGATCCTCAATGGAATCGGCCCCGACGCAGAGTTTGACGATATTGAGTGTGGCCATGAGTCCCTCGATGATCGCTATAGAATAGGGCTAAATCTGGTAGGCTCAAGGGTTGCCGTGACAGGGTGTTGCGGTTATCTTGAAAGGCTCTTGCCCATGGCTTTGGCCTGCCTGGCAGAATTTGCATTCAGTTTGCCGAAAGAAGGAACGCCTTATGTCGCGCTTTGCCGCCCCCATCGCCGAGCAGATCTGGGATATGAAATACCGGCTCAAGGCGCAGGATGGCACGGCGATCGATGCCTCGGTCGAAGACAGCTGGCGCCGCGTTGCGCGCGCTTTGGCCGAGGTCGAGGCAGAGCCTGCGGTCTGGGAAGAGCGTTTTTACAAGGCGCTGGAGGGGTTTAAGTATCTGCCAGCGGGTCGCATCGCCGCGGGCGCGGGCACGGGGCGCAACGTCACCCTGTTCAACTGCTTTGTCATGGGCACCGTGCCTGACGACATGGGCGGTATTTTCGACGGGCTGAAAGAGGCCGCGCTGACAATGCAGCAGGGCGGGGGAATCGGTTACGATTTCAGCACCATCCGTCCGCGGGGTGCCGAGGTGAAAGGCGTGGCGGCGGATGCCTCTGGTCCGCTGTCGTTCATGGATGTCTGGGATGCGATGTGCCGCACCATCATGTCGGCAGGCTCGCGGCGCGGCGCGATGATGGCGACGATGCGCTGCGACCATCCCGATGTCGAAGCCTTTATCGAGGCCAAGAAAGACCCCGCACGTCTGCGGATGTTCAACCTTTCGGTGCTGATCACCGATGCCTTTATGGATGCGGTCAAGGCCGATGGCCCGTGGGAGCTGGTGTTTGGCGGCAGGGTTTTCAAAACCCTGCAAGCGCGCGATCTTTGGAACAAGATCATGCGCAACACCTATGATTTTGCCGAGCCGGGCGTGATTTTCATTGACCGGATCAATACCGCCAACAACCTGAGCTATTGCGAGACGATTGCCGCGACCAACCCCTGCGGCGAGCAACCTTTGCCGCCCTATGGCGCCTGTCTGTTGGGCTCGATCAACCTGCCAACCTTGGTGACGGGCGCGTTCTCGGGCAAGGCCAAGCTGGATTTGGCCGCCTTGGACGATCTGGTGCGCTTGGCCGTGCGGATGATGGACAACGTGGTGGACGCAAGCCGCTTTCCCTTGCCGGAACAGGCTGCCGAGGCGCGCAACAAGCGGCGCATTGGTCTGGGTGTGACAGGTCTGGCTGACGCGCTGCTGATGCTGGGTCTGCGCTATGGCAGCGAGGCTGCGGCCAAGCAGACCGAGGACTGGATGCATGCCATTGCGCGGGCGTCTTATCTGGCCTCTGTCGATCTGGCCAAGGAAAAGGGTGCTTTCCCGCTGTTCGAGGCAGAGGCCTATCTTGCCTCTGGCAACATGGCGCAGATGGACGGTGACGTGCGCGATGCGATCCGCAAGCACGGCATCCGCAACGCGCTGCTAACCTCTATCGCGCCGACCGGAACCATCAGCCTTTATGCGGGCAACGTGTCATCGGGCATCGAGCCTGTGTTTGCCTATGCCTACAAGCGCAAGGTTCTGCAAAAGGACGGCTCGCGCACCGAGGAAGAAGTCGTTGATTACGCAGTCCGCCTGTGGCGCGAGTTGAAGGGCGAGACGGCATTGCCCGACTATTTTGTCAATGCCCAGACCCTGCCACCGCTTGACCATGTGCGGATGCAGGCTGCCGCGCAGAAGTGGATCGACAGCAGCATTTCCAAAACCATCAACTGCCCCGAAGACATCAGCTTTGATGCGTTCAAAGAGGTCTATATGGCCGCTTGGGATCAGGGCTGTAAGGGCTGCACCACCTATCGCCCGAATGCGGTGACAGGCTCGGTTCTGACAGTTTCGGAAAGCTCGGATCAGTCGCCCGCCGAGGCGCATGCTTCGGTTGAGGGGGGCGAGGTGGTCTATCTGACCGAACCGCTGGACCGCCCCGCCGCACTTGAGGGGCAGACCTACAAGGTCAAATGGCCGGGCTCAGAGCACGCGCTTTATATCACCATCAACGACATCATCATTTCCGGCCACCGCCGCCCGTTTGAGGTGTTCATCAACTCCAAGAACATGGAGCATTTTGCCTGGACCGTGGCATTGACGCGGATGATTTCGGCTGTGTTCCGTCGCGGCGGCGATATCTCTTTCGTGGTCGAAGAGCTAAAGGCCGTGTTCGATCCGCGCGGTGGCGCTTGGATGGGGGGGAAATACATCCCCTCGATCCTTGCCGCAATCGGCGGTGTGATCGAGCAGCATCTTGTCTCGATCGGCTTTATCGAAGGCGAGGGGATGGGGCTGAAGTCCGACCCCAAGGCAGAGGTCATCGCCATTGGCGGCACCCCGCGCGGCAAAGCCTGCCCAAGCTGCGGCGGCTATGACATGCGCATGGTCGAAGGCTGCATGACCTGCGGGTCCTGCGGCCATTCGAAGTGCGGTTAAGGAAACGTCGGGGATCTGCCATAAGAGCCAGACGCCTGCGCTCAAGCCTGCCGAGTTGCACTCGGCAGGGTTCTGGCCGACCGGATAACAGGCGTATTTTCTTTTGAAAACAAAATCTTGGCCGTGTTTTGGTGTGCGCGTAGCCCCGCAGACGTGCTTGTGGGCGTTCAAATTCCTTCAGACACGGTCCCCAGCTGCAGAAACTTAGCTTAAATGCTCAGTCTCTCGCCGGCGCATTCGACACAAGAGTGCTGCTTCAATCGCCACCCGCGCCTGCAGGGATGGCAAAGGTCCTGTCTTGCCGCAATGACCAGAGTAGATTTCCCAAAGCGGGGCGTTCCGCACCCAGGTTGCACATTGCTTAGGCTTTACTCTGATACCGCAATGCCTCAACCAATAGTGCGAAGGCGGAGGAAGGCTGCCGCCGGTTGGGATAATAAAGGTGATAGCCCTGCACCACGGGGCACCACTCGTGCAGCACCGATTGCAGACGCCCATCCTGCAGATGTGGTCGTGCCAAATCCTCGGGGACATAGGCCAAACCCAGGCCGTCGAGCGCGGCCTGCAACGAAGGCACCACACTGTTAAACGTAAGTTGCCCAGAGACGCGGACCTGCAGCGCTTGCCCGTCCTTGGCAAATTCCCAAGCATAGACCTCGCTCGCAGGGTTCAGGCGCAGGTTGATGCAGGAATGCGCGGTCAAATCGCGTGGCGAGAGCGGCGGAGGGTGGCTGGCAAAATAGCTGGGCGCCCCCACCACTGCAAATCGCCAGTCCGGCCCGATACGCACCGCGATCATATCGTTGCTAAGCGATTCTGCCAACCTGACGCCCGCATCAAACCGTTGCTCGACGATGTTGGTAAAACCATAATCCACGGCCAGTTCGACAGTAATATCAGGATATTGGCGCAAAAAGTCCTGCAATATGGGGCGAAAAATCGTATCGATCACATAGTCGTTGCAGGAAATGCGTATCGTGCCGGCAGGTCGGTCGCGCAACTGGCCCAAGGCGTCGATTTCGTCGTGAATGCCTTGCATGAGCGGCTCGATGGCCCTCGCCAGCCGATCGCCCGCCTCGGTAGGGGCGACATTGCGTGTGGTGCGCGACAAAAGCCGGATGGAGAGCCGGCGTTCAAGGCCTTTGACCGCGTGGCTAAGAGCCGAGGGCGTCACCCCCAGTTTGGCCGCGGCCTTGGTAAAGCTGCCTTCTTGCACAACGGCAAGAAACGCCAGCAAATCATTGAGGTTCTGTTGCGCCATTGCTGATTTCTATTCACAAGTTCATCAAATTTCCAGTGGCTTATCACGGCAATCCTTTGGCGCTATCTGTTGTCCCTAGGATGTCTGACCCGTTTGGTCGAAGCCACAGTAAAGATCTGCTGCTTGCCATGACCAATATCGAGCAATCATCTCGGATCGGTCGGGTTAAGACATCCAATATTTGATGAGGTATGACATGCAAAAACGCACACTCGGCAATGGCCTTGACGTTTCCGCACTCTCGCTCGGCTTGATGGGGTATGGCAAGGCACGAGACATCCCTGACCGGCCCGAGATGATCGCGCTGATCCGCGCGGCTATCGAGCGCGGCATGGATTTCTTTGATACCGCAGAGGTTTATGGCCCTTGGACCAACGAGGAAATGCTGGCCGAAGCCCTTGGTCCGCTGCGTGAACGTGTCAAGATCGCTACCAAGTTCGGCTGGAATATCGATCAAACTACCGGCGCACATTTGGGCGGCGTTAACAGCCGACCCGAGCAGATCCGTCGCGCGGTGGATGGCAGCCTGAAGCGGCTCGGCACCGACTACATCGACCTGCTCTATCAGCATCGCGTTGACCCCGACGTCCCGATGGAGGATGTCGCGGGTGTGGTCAAAGACCTGATAACGCAAGGCAAAGTCCGGCATTTTGGCCTGTCCGAAGCCGGTGCCGTCTCGATCCGCCGTGCCCATGCGGTGCAACCTGTCACGGCGCTGCAAAGCGAGTATTCGCTTTGGACACGCGAACCGGAACGTGACGTTCTTCCGGTTCTGGAAGAACTCGGCATTGGGCTGGTCTGCTTTAGCCCCTTGGGCAAGGGTTTTCTGACCGGCAAGATCGATACCACGACAAGCTTTGGCGCCACCGACATACGTGGTCAGATCCCGCGGTTTGCCGAAGCCGCCCGGCAGGCCAATCAGGGGCTTGTTGATCTGTTGCGCGCTGTGGCCGCCCGGCATGAGGCAACGCCAGCGCAAATCGCCCTCGCCTGGCTGGGCGCACAAAAGCCCTGGATCGTGCCGCTCTTTGGCACTCGCAAGCTTGAGCGTTTCGAGGAAAACATTGGCGCGCTTGGTGTAGCACTGACTCCGGCCGATCTAGACGAAATTCGTGCGACCGCCGAAAACATCCATGTCATCGGCGACCGCTATCCTGAAGCCATGATGAAACTTTCAGGGCGGTAAACGGTCGCCGGACGAGCATTTAAGATCGCAGCGCTGACCGACCGTGTCCTGCCCTTTGCACGGCGTTCGGCATCGTCGCCGTACCCAGCCTTTTGCCTCCCCTTGCGCGGGTAGCGGCTGGCGCAGGGTTTGTTTCCCTGACCCTGCCGTTCGAAAAGGGCGTTACAGTCGCGAGCGCGAGGGAGCCCTTGGGCCTCAAATCTCTTTGGCAGGCGCGGTTCGTTAAAACCTTCGGCATGGAACCGAGCCTCGGGCCCTTAGTATACTTTGCCGTGAAAAACAAACAATTGTGGCAGAGAAATGGGGCCGAAACCAGATGAGGCGCGCAAGTTGAGAGGCGGTACACGCCGCCGCCCTCTCTTTGTTGTCGCAGGTCAAGCAGCCGCTTTACGGGTCGCATTTGCGCCAACAAATCACACCCGCTCCAAGGCTATGGCGATCCCTTGACCAACTCCAATGCACATCATCGAGAGCGATCTGCGCCCCGCAATCGCACTCAGCTCAAGCGCTGCGGTTCCTGTGATCCTTGCGCCCGACATACCCAAGGGATGCCCCAAAGCAATCGCGCCGCCATTCGGATTCACACGCGAATCATCATCAGCAATCCCCAAGGCGCGCAGGGTCGCAAGGCCTTGGCTGGCAAAGGCCTCGTTCAACTCGATGACATCGAAGTCGCTTTGTTGCAATCCCAGTCGTTCCATCAGCTTTTGGCTGGCTGGAGCCGGACCAAACCCCATGATGTGCGGAGCGACGCCCGCGGTGGCACCGCCCAATACCCGCGCAATCGGAGTGAGCCCGTAACGACGCGCGGCGTCGGCGTTGGCGATAATCAGCGCTGCGGCGCCATCATTGACACCAGAGGCATTGCCCGCGGTCACAGAGCCACCCTTGCGAAACGGGGTGCCTAGCTTGGCCAAAGCCTCGATCGTCGTGCTGCGCGGGTGTTCGTCGCGATCAACGATCAAAGGATCGCCTTTGCGCTGTGCGATAGTCACGGGCACGATTTCGCGCGCAAGTCGGCCATTTGCTTGTGCCGCGGCGGCATTGACCTGACTGCGCAGCGCAAAGGCGTCCTGATCGGTGCGGCTGATCGCGAAATCCGCGGCAACATTTTCACCGGTTTCAGGCATGGAATCGACGCCATATTGCGCCTTCATCACTGGGTTTACAAAACGCCAGCCGATCGTTGTATCGTAGATTTCGGCGTTGCGGCTGAAGGCGGTATCGGCTTTTGGCATCACGAAAGGCGCGCGGCTCATGCTTTCGACACCGCCCGCGATCAGCAATTGCGCCTCGCCCGCTTTAATGGCCCGCGCCGCCATAATCACGGCGTCCATGCCAGATCCGCATAGGCGATTCACCGTGGTGCCGCCGACCTCAATCGGCAAACCTGCAAGCAGTGCAGACATACGGGCCACATTGCGATTGTCCTCGCCCGCCTGATTGGCGCAGCCAAAGATCACATCATCCACAGCGGCCCAATTCACGCCTGCATTGCGCGCCATCAGCGCCCGCAGCGGCACAGCCCCCAGATCGTCGGCGCGCACTGAAGAGAGTGCGCCGCCAAAGCGGCCAATCGGCGTGCGGATATAGTCGCAGATATACGCTTCGGTCATGTCATACCTCGGGAACGATGAGATCAGCGACGCCGCCTCGAAGATGCAACTTGGCCCCAGTCAGCGCCTGCAACGCATCCAGCGATAGCGAGGCCAGCTTTTCTCGCAAAACAAAGTGACCCGCCTCGATGTCGATTACGGCAAGGCTGGTATAAACGCGGGTCACGCAGGCTAGGCCTGTCACGGGCAGCGTGCAGTGGTCCAGCAGCTTTGGCTTGCCATCTTTGGTTACATGTTCGGTGATCACGGCCACGCGCTTGGCGCCGTGCACAAGGTCCATCGCTCCGCCAACGGCAGGCACGCCTTTTGGGCCCGTTGACCAATTTGCAAGATCGCCATTTTCGGCCACCTGATAGGCGCCAAGGATCGCCACATCCAGATGTCCGCCGCGCACCATTGCAAAGCTGTCGGCATGATGGAAAAACGCAGCCCCCGGTTTCAAGGTCACCGCTTTCTTGCCCGCGTTGATCAGGTCCCAATCTTCTTGCCCCGATGGAGGAGCCTCGCCAAAATTCAGAATGCCGTTCTCAGTATGAAAGATTGCCGCGCGGCCGGGAGGCTGAAATTTGGCCACCATTTCGGGAAAGCCGATGCCAAGATTCACATAGGCGCCGTCTTCGATATCCTGAGCCGCGCGCCAGGCGATCTGGGCGTTGGAAAGTTTGTCGCTCATGCGTAGACCGCCCCCGAACGGTTCAAGATTTCTTCTTGCAGCGGATTCGCCACCTCGACCACGGCCTGCACAAAGATGCCGGGGGTGATGACGCATTCCGGGTCGATCTGCCCTGCAGCCAGAATTCGGCTAACCTGCACGATGGCCACTTTGGCCGCCATACACATCAGCGGGTTGAAGTTGCGCCCCGCAGCTCGATAGGTCAGGTTTCCCATGGTGTCGCCAAGCTCGGCCTTGACCAGTGCAAAATCGGCCTTCAGCCAGCGCTCTTGCACATAAGAGCGTCCCTCGAACACCTCGACCGGCTTGCCCTGAGCAAGTTCGGTGCCAAAGCTGGTAGGGGTGTAAAACGCAGGTATGCCCGCGCCGCCTGCGCGAATACGTTCGGCCAAAGTGCCTTGGGGCACCAGTTCAAGTTCGATCTGACCCGCAAGATAGGCTTGGGTAAACACCACCGGATCGGCTGAACGTGGGAACGAGC
>JAHEBX010000115.1 GCA_024642045.1 Pseudorhodobacter sp.
GACCAGATCGACGGCGCGCCGGAAGAGCGTGCGCGCGGCATCACCATCTCGACCGCACACGTCGAGTATGAGTCCGAGGCACGTCACTACGCCCACGTCGACTGCCCCGGCCACGCTGACTATGTGAAAAACATGATCACCGGTGCGGCGCAGATGGACGGCGCGATCCTTGTGGTGAACGCAGCCGACGGCCCGATGCCGCAGACCCGCGAGCACATCCTGCTCGGCCGCCAGGTAGGTATCCCCTACATGGTTGTTTACATGAACAAAGTCGACCAGGTGGATGACGAAGAACTGCTCGAACTGGTCGAGATGGAAATCCGCGAACTGCTGTCGTCCTACGACTATCCCGGCGATGACATTCCGATCATCCGCGGCTCGGCTCTGCACGCGATGAACGGCACCCAGCCGGAAATCGGCGAAAACTCGATCCGCGCGCTGATCAAGGCCGTTGACGAGTATATCCCGACCCCGGCGCGCGCGATTGACCAGCCGTTCCTGATGCCGATCGAGGACGTGTTCTCGATCTCGGGCCGTGGCACGGTTGTGACCGGTCGTATCGAGCGCGGCGTGATCAACGTCGGCGACGAAGTTGAAATCGTTGGTATCCACGACACCAAGAAGTCGGTCTGCACCGGCGTCGAGATGTTCCGCAAACTGCTGGACCGTGGTGAAGCGGGCGACAACGTCGGCGTTCTGCTGCGCGGTATCGACCGCGAAGGCGTGGAGCGTGGTCAGGTTCTGTGCAAGCCGAAGTCGGTGAACCCGCACACCCAGTTCGAAGCTGAGGCCTATATCCTCACCAAAGAAGAAGGCGGCCGTCACACGCCGTTCTTTGCGAACTACCGCCCACAGTTCTACTTCCGCACCACCGACGTGACCGGCACGGTCGAGCTGCCCGCGGGCACCGAGATGGTGATGCCGGGCGACAACCTGAAGTTCAACGTGACGCTGATCGCTCCGATCGCGATGGAAGAGAAGCTGCGCTTCGCCATCCGTGAAGGCGGCCGCACCGTCGGCGCAGGCGTTGTGTCGAAGATCCTGAAGTAATCAGGCGCGCTTCGGCGCAGCTGAGCTTATCTGAAACGCGCGGGGGCCACCTCGCGCGTTTTCCTTTTGCGCCCCTGCCAACTGCCTGCGTTGAACGCTCCGCGGGGGATATTTGCGCCAGTATGAAAGCCCCAACCGCCCCGCTTTCAGACGGGCTCATATATCCCCGCCGGAGGCTTTGGCGGTCTGAAATAGGGGCTATTTGGTGAGGAGGCGCGCATCTCCTCTTGATTTCCGCTTTGCCCTGCCGTAACTCCCGCGTCAGGCATAGGAGTTTAGCTCAGTTGGTAGAGCATCGGTCTCCAAAACCGAGGGTCGTGGGTTCGAGTCCCCCAACTCCTGCCATGCCTCCCCAAAATCTGTTACAGTCCAACACGATGCCGCGACTGGTCTGGAAACGCAGGTCGATTGGCCCCATATTCGGCTCTGACATGAAGGGGAGTTTGCATGAAAACCTATCAGAAAACTGCTGAGCGCATTGCAGCCCTGACCCCAGAGCAATATCGGGTCACCCAGCAGAATGGCACCGAGCGGGCTTTCACGGGTGAATATGAGAACAACCGCGAGCCGGGCATCTATGTTGATATCGTCTCGGGTGAGCCGCTGTTTGCCTCGTCGGACAAGTTCGATTCGGGGTGTGGCTGGCCAAGTTTCACCAAGCCGATCGAGCCTGCTCATGTGGCCGAGCTGCGCGACAGCACTTACGGCATGATCCGCACTGAGGTGCGCTCGACTCATGGGGACAGCCATCTGGGCCATGTGTTTCCCGATGGTCCGCGCGACAGGGGCGGTCTGCGCTATTGCATCAACTCGGCATCCTTGCGATTCGTGCATCGCGACGACATGGAGGCCGAGGGATATGGCGATTATATCAATCAAGTGGAGGACGCGCGATGACCACTGAAACCGCAATTCTGGCAGGTGGCTGCTTTTGGGGCATGCAGGATCTGATCCGCAAGATGCCCGGTGTGATCAAGACCCGCGTTGGCTATACGGGCGGCGACGTTGTCAATGCCACCTATCGCAATCACGGCTCTCATGCCGAAGCAATCGAGGTGATCTTTGATCCCGCCCGCATGAGCTATCGCGATCTGTTGGAGTTCTTCTTTCAGATCCACGACCCGAGCACACGCAATCGTCAGGGCAATGACATGGGCGCGTCCTACCGCTCGGCAATCTATTATACATCAGAGGCGCAGCGGGCTGTTGGTTTGGATACGATTGCTGATGTCGATGCCTCGGGCCTCTGGCCGGGGAAAGTCGTGACCGAGGTCGCGCCCGCGGGACCGTTTTGGGAGGCAGAGCCTGAGCATCAGGATTACCTCGAGCGCAGGCCGGATGGCTACACGTGCCATTTTGCCCGACCAAACTGGAAACTGCCGCGTCGCGCGGCGGAATAGTTGCGCACCGCTTCTGCCTTGTTCTGCCTTGAAATCTGCGAGGGTTGCGCGTATCTGCGGCGCAACCCTATTATTCGCCGGAAAATGACCATGTCCAAAACCAACCCCGTCCAGTTTATGCAGCAGGTTCGCGCCGAGGTCGCCAAGGTGTCTTGGCCGACGCGCCGCGAAGTCATGCTGACCACGGTGATGGTTTTCATTATGGCCGCGCTGACGGCGACCTTTTTCAGCATCGTCGACATTGTGATCCGCTTTGGTCTGACGACCATCGTCGGCGGATTCTAGACCCTGCGTCCTACCGCCTGCACTTGGGCGGATAGAGCGAATTCCCTTGAAATCGGGGGCGTGGGGCGGTATTCCGCGCCAAACCATAGGGAAACAGGCGCGCAGCGATTCGTGTTGCGCGCTGTTTTTTGTTCCGAGGTTGGCGGTTTAACCGCTTGAAAATACAAAACATTCGGACGCAGAGGCGGCCGGGCAGACAAGGTGGAAGTGGCATGGCCAAGCGTTGGTATTCGGTAAGCGTTCTCTCGAACTTCGAGAAGAAAGTTGCCGAGCAGATCAAGACCGCCGTTGCCGAGGCAAATCTTGGCGACGAAATTGATGAAGTTCTGGTGCCTACCGAAGAGGTGATCGAGGTGCGTCGTGGCAAGAAGGTGACGTCTGAGCGTCGCTTCATGCCGGGTTATGTGCTGGTGCGTATGGAGATGTCTTCGCGCGGCTATCACCTGATATCGTCGATCAATCGCGTGACGGGCTTTTTGGGCCCGCAGGGCAAGCCAATGCCGATGCGTGACGCAGAGGTAAACCAGATCCTGAACCGTGTCGAAGAGGGCGAAGTTGCACCGCGCAACCTGATCCGCTTTGAAACGGGTGAAAAAGTGAAAGTCACAGACGGCCCGTTCGAGGGCTTTGATGGCATGGTCGAGGACGTCGATGACGCCAACAGCCGCCTCAAGGTCTCGGTCTCGATCTTTGGTCGGGCAACCCCTGTGGAATTGGAATTCACTCAGGTTTCGAAAGAGCTCTGAGTGTATCGCGTGGGAGGCGAGCGCCCGTAAGGGTGACGGACCGAACCACTAAACCGCGCCTTTTGGCGCAGTGAGTAAAGGAGAGGCCACATGGCCAAGAAGATTATCGGCAGCCTGAAGCTGCAAGTCAAAGCGGGTCAAGCCAACCCCTCCCCGCCGGTCGGTCCGGCATTGGGTCAGCGCGGCTTGAACATCATGGCTTTCGTCAAGGAATTCAACGCAAAGACCGCTGATTCCGAGCCGGGAACCCCGACCCCCGTCATCATCACCTACTATCAGGACAAGTCGTTCAGCCTTGAATTCAAGACGGCTCCGGCCTCGTTCTTGCTGAAAAAAGCAGCTGGCTTGCCGCCAGTGGGCAAGCGCAACCGCGCCAAGGGCTCGGATAAGCCCGGCCGCACCGTTGCTGGTTCCGTGACGCTCGCACAAATCCGCGGCATTGCTGAAGCCAAGATGAAAGACCTGAACGCGAACTCCGTCGAGGCCGCGATGCAGATCATCATGGGCTCGGCGAAGTCCTGCGGCATCGATGTGAAAGGGTAAGTCATGGCCAAGATTGGTAAACGTACCGCCGCTGCGCGGAAGGCCTTTGATGGCAAAAGCATCCTCTCGGTTGAAGAGGCGGTGACCCTGGTTAAGGGCGCGGCTTCGGCAAAATTCGACGAAACCGTCGAAATCGCGATGAACCTGGGCGTTGACCCGCGCCATGCGGACCAGATGGTTCGCGGCGTGGTACAGCTGCCGAACGGCACCGGTAAAACCGTGCGTGTGGCCGTGTTCGCGCGCGCCGCCAAAGCGGACGAAGCCACGGCTGCTGGCGCTGATATCGTTGGCGCAGAAGACCTGATGGAAGCCATTCAGGGCGGCAAGATCGACTTCGACCGTTGCATTGCAACGCCGGACATGATGCCGCTTGTGGGTCGTCTGGGTAAGATCCTTGGCCCGCGTAACCTGATGCCGAACCCCAAGGTTGGCACCGTGACGATGGACGTGAAAGCGGCCGTTGAGGCCGCAAAGGGCGGCGAAGTGCAGTTCAAGGTCGAAAAAGCTGGCGTGATCCATGCCGGCATCGGCAAGGTTTCCTTCTCGGAAGAGAAACTGGCAGAGAACGTGCGCGCTTTTGTTGACGCAGTATCGCGTGCCAAACCGACAGGCGCCAAGGGCACCTATCTGAAAAAGGTCTCGATCTCTTCGACCATGGGTCCGGGCGTCGCGCTGGATCTGGCTTCGGCCGCCAAATAAACCGGGTGGGTGTCATCCCTGCCTGAAGAAATTCCTGACCCTTCGGGGGAAGGATGGTGGGGCGGAAACGCCCCATCCTGTCCGAGAAGGCCGGTGGCGCGCAAACGCCTTAATATCCTGCCCGAGATGGGGAACGAGATGATGTCGCCTGCGGGGGATTTTGGCTCGGGACCCGTAACATGGACCCGAACGCCCGTCGAAAGACGGGCTTAATTGAGCCGGGGGGAAACCCCCAAACTTGGAGTGAAACTGTGGATAGAGCCCAGAAAGAGAAATTGGTCGAGGAACTCGGCCAGATCTTCGCAAGCTCTGGCGTTGTAGTGGTTGCCCACTACGCGGGTATGACGGTTAAACAGATGCAGGATCTGCGCGCGAAAATGCGTGTCGTAGGTGGGTCCGTACGCGTTGCCAAGAACAAGCTCGCCAAGATCGCCCTTGAAGGCAACCCCTCTGCAAAGATGGGCGACCTTTTGACGGGCATGACCGTGCTTGCCTATACCGAAGACCCTGTCGCTGCGGCGAAAGTGTCTGAGGAATATGCCAAAGGGAATGACAAATTCGTCATCCTCGGCGGCGCTATGGGCGGCACGATGTTGGACCCGGCTGGGGTCAAAGCTGTGGCTGCTATGCCATCGCGCGAAGAGCTTCTTGCTCAGATCGTGTCGATGATTGGCGCTCCCGCTTCGGCCATTGCTGGTGCCATTGGCGCGCCTGCTTCGAACATCGCAAGCATCCTGTCGACCATCGAGGAAAAGGCTGCGGCCTGAACTTCGTACTCGCGTAGGGTCTTGAACCTTACCTCGTTAGAACCATCTTAACTGAACGGAACATGAAATGTCTGATCTGAACAAACTCGCCGAGCAAATCGTAGGCTTGACCCTGCTGCAGGCACAAGAACTGAAAACCATCCTGAAGGACACCTATGGCATCGAGCCAGCAGCTGGTGGCGCAGTGATGATGGCTGGTCCGGCTGCTGCTGCAGCTGCTCCGGCTGAAGAGCAAACCGAATTCGACGTTGTTCTCGTCGAAGCCGGCGCAAACAAAATCAACGTCATCAAAGAAGTCCGCACCATCACTGGTCTGGGCCTGAAAGAAGCCAAGGACCTCGTTGAGGCCGGCGGCAAGGTCAAAGAAGCTGTGACCAAGGCTGACGCTGAAGCTCTGAAGAAAACCCTGGAAGCCGCTGGCGCCAAGGTTGAACTGAAGTAATCCTGTCCGGTTCGCCGGAAAAGGATTTTGGCTGGGTCCGAAGCAATTCGGGCCCAGCCATGCGCGTCTTGAAGACCCGCTTCTTGGAAGCTGCTTTTGCGAAAGCCGGTTCCAAGGTGCGGTAAAGGTTCGGGAGCTGCCCTAAGGGACGGGTGGCATGAATAGAACCTTAACCCCCTCTCGCCAATCGGCACGCCTTCCGTGGCCCGACGGAACCGCGTGCCGGCGATATGATGAAAGGTTACGACGAATATGGCGCAAGCTTACGTTGGCCAGAAGCGGATCCGCCGGTACTTCGGCAAAATTCGCGAAGTTCTGGAAATGCCGAACCTGATCGAGGTTCAGAAATCTTCTTATGATTTGTTCCTGCGCTCCGGCGACAGCGACAAGCCGCTGGATGGCGAAGGCATTCAGGGCACGTTCCAGTCGGTTTTCCCGATCAAGGACTTTAACGAAACGGCTGTGCTCGAGTTCGTGAAATACGAGCTGGAAAAGCCGAAGTATGACGTGGACGAGTGCCAGCAGCGCGACATGACCTATGCCGCACCGCTGAAAGTCACCCTGCGTCTGATCGTGTTTGATGTCGATGAAACCACCGGGGCCCGGTCGGTCAAGGACATCAAGGAACAAGACGTCTACATGGGCGACATGCCCCTGATGACGCACAACGGCACCTTTGTGGTGAACGGCACCGAGCGCGTGATCGTGTCTCAGATGCACCGTAGCCCAGGCGTGTTCTTTGACCACGACAAGGGCAAGACCCATTCGTCGGGCAAACTGCTGTTTGCGTGCCGGATCATCCCGTATCGTGGGTCGTGGCTCGATTTCGAATTCGACGCCAAGGACATCGTGTTTGCCCGTATCGACCGTCGCCGCAAACTGCCGGTGACGACGCTTCTATATGCGCTTGGCATGGATCAGGAAGGCATCATGGATGCCTATTACGAGACGGTGAATTTCTCCTATCTCAAGGGCAAGGGTTGGGTCACCAAATTCTTCCCCGAGCGTATTCGCGGCACCCGTCCGACCTATGATATTGTCGATGCGGCTTCTGGCGAAGTGATCTGCAAAGCTGGCGACAAGATGACGCCGCGCATGGCGAACGAGCTGATCAAAACCGGTAAGGTTACTCAGCTTTTGGTTCCCTATGATCATATCGTTGGCCGCTATGTCGCCAAAGATATCATCAACGAAGAAACCGGCGAAATCTGGGTCGAAGCTGGCGATGAGCTGACCATGGAATACGACCGTGACGGCGAAGTGAAGGGCGGCAGCCTCAAGCTGCTGCTTGATCAGGGCATCACCGATATTCCGGTTCTGGACATCGATAACGTCAATGTCGGTCCCTATATCCGCAACACGATGGCGGCAGATAAGAACATGGGCCGCGATACAGCACTCATGGATATCTACCGCGTTATGCGTCCGGGCGAGCCGCCGACCGTTGAAGCCGCCTCGCAGCTGTTCGACACGCTGTTCTTTGATAGCGAGCGCTATGATCTCTCGGCTGTTGGTCGGGTGAAAATGAACATGCGTCTGGATCTGGGCCGCCCAGACACCCAGCGCACGCTGGACCGCGCTGACATTGTCGCTTGCATCAAGGCTTTGACCGAGCTGCGCGATGGCAAGGGCGAGATTGACGACATCGACCACCTCGGCAACCGCCGTGTGCGGTCCGTTGGCGAATTGATGGAAAACCAGTATCGCGTCGGCCTGCTGCGGATGGAGCGCGCGATCAAAGAGCGGATGTCCTCGGTCGAGATCGACACGATCATGCCGCAAGACCTGATCAACGCCAAACCAGCTGCGGCTGCGGTGCGTGAATTCTTCGGCTCGAGCCAGCTGTCGCAGTTCATGGACCAAACCAACCCGCTGTCCGAAGTCACCCACAAGCGCCGTCTTTCGGCACTGGGGCCGGGCGGTTTGACCCGCGAACGGGCTGGCTTTGAAGTGCGCGACGTGCATCCGACCCACTACGGCCGGATGTGCCCGATCGAGACGCCAGAAGGTCAGAACATCGGTCTGATCAACTCGTTGGCAACCTTTGCCCGCGTGAACAAGTATGGCTTCATCGAGACCCCGTATCGCAAGGTGATCGACAACAAGGTGACCGACGAGGTTATCTACATGTCCGCCACCGAAGAGATGCGTCACACGGTTGCGCAGGCAAACGCGGCACAGGATGCCGATGGTCGCTTTACGGATGATCTGATTTCCTCGCGTAAAGCGGGCGATTTCATGCTCAACCCGCCAGAAGCGATTGATCTGATTGACGTCAGCCCGAAACAGTTGGTTTCGGTCGCGGCATCGCTCATTCCGTTCCTTGAGAACGACGACGCCAACCGCGCGCTGATGGGTTCGAACATGCAGCGTCAGGCCGTGCCTTTGCTGCGCTCGGATGCGCCATTCGTTGGCACGGGCATCGAGGCCGTTGTGGCCCGCGACTCCGGTGCTGCGATCATGGCACGGCGCTCGGGCATCATCGACCAAGTCGATGCGACCCGTATCGTTGTGCGCGCGACCGAGATGCTGGAACCCGGCGAGCCGGGCGTGGACATCTATCGTCTGCGCAAGTTCAAGCGCTCGAACCAATCGTCCTGCATCAACCAGCGCCCGCTGGTGAAAGTGGGCGACAAGGTTGTGCGTGACGAGGTTATTGCTGACGGTCCCTCCACGGATATGGGCGAACTGGCACTGGGCCGGAACGTGATCGTCGCGTTCATGCCTTGGAATGGCTATAACTACGAAGACTCCATCCTGATCTCGGAGCGTATCCTGAAGGATGACGTTTATACCTCGATTCACATCGACGAGTATGAAGTCGCCGCCCGTGATACCAAGCTGGGGCCAGAGGAAATCACGCGGGACATCCCGAACGTCGGTGAAGAAGCGCTGCGCAACCTCGACGAGGCTGGCATCGTGTATATCGGCGCTGAAGTGGTTCCGGGCGACATTCTGGTTGGCAAAATCACCCCCAAAGGTGAATCGCCGATGACGCCAGAAGAGAAACTGCTGCGCGCGATCTTTGGCGAAAAGGCTTCGGACGTGCGCGATACGTCCCTGCGCCTGCCGCCGGGTGCGTTTGGCACAATCGTCGAAGTGCGGGTGTTCAACCGTCACGGCGTCGACAAAGACGAACGCGCGCTGCAGATCGAGCGTGAAGAAGTCGAACGTCTGGCCCGTGACCGCGACGACGAACTGGCGATCCTTGAGCGCAACATCTACTCGCGCCTGAAAACCCTGATCATGGGCAAAGTTGCCGTGAAAGGGCCGAAAGGCATTAAGGCGGGTTCGACCATCGACCAAGAGCTGCTGGACACTCTGTCCAAAGGCCAGTGGTGGCAGCTTGCGCTGGAAGGCGAAGCGGATGCCAAGGACGTGGAATCGCTGCATGACCAGTTCGAAGTGCAAAAGCGCGCGCTCGATAACCGGTTCGACGACAAGGTCGAAAAGGTGCGTCGCGGTGACGATCTGCCTCCGGGCGTGATGAAGATGGTCAAGGTGTTTGTGGCCGTGAAGCGCAAGCTTCAGCCGGGCGACAAGATGGCAGGCCGTCACGGCAACAAGGGCGTTGTGTCCAAGGTTGTTCCAGAAGAAGACATGCCGTTCCTTGCGGATGGCACGCCTGTAGACCTCGTGCTGAATCCGCTCGGCGTGCCGTCGCGGATGAACGTGGGTCAGATTCTGGAAACCCACATGGGCTGGGCCGCGCGTGGCCTTGGCATCCAGATCGACGAGGCTCTGAAAGAGTATCGCCGTTCGGGTGACATGACCCCCGTGCGCGAAGCTGTGCGCCATGCCTACGGTGACGACACCTACGAGGAGTCGTTTGCAGGTCAATCCGAGGATGATTTCCTTGAACTGGCAGGCAATGTCACCCGCGGCGTGCCGATTGCATCGCCGGTCTTTGACGGGGCCAAAGAGGCGGACGTGAACGACGCGCTGAAGCGCGCCGGTTTCGACACCTCGGGCCAGTCGGTCGTGTTTGACGGTCGGACCGGCGAGCAGTTTGCGCGTAAGGTCACCGTTGGCGTGAAGTATATGCTGAAACTCCACCACCTTGTGGATGACAAGCTGCACGCACGCTCGACCGGTCCGTACTCGCTTGTCACGCAGCAGCCGCTGGGTGGTAAGGCGCAGTTCGGTGGCCAGCGTCTCGGCGAGATGGAGGTCTGGGCACTGGAGGCTTACGGCGCCGCTTACACCCTGCAGGAAATGCTGACGGTGAAATCGGATGACGTCGCAGGCCGCACCAAGGTCTATGAATCGATCGTCAAAGGCGAGGACAACTTTGAAGCCGGCGTGCCGGAATCGTTCAACGTTCTTGTCAAAGAAGTTCGGGGCCTCGGCCTCAACATGGAACTCCTGGATGCGGAGGAAGAGTGAAGCGATAGCAGCACTTTAACCGGTGCAGGCTCGTAGGGTGCGCAGGATTTGCGCACCTTCATCGCCAACTTTCCCCCGCCGCCCCCCATTCGTAGGATGTGAAGATGAACCAGGAACTCTCGACTAACCCTTTCAATCCGGTTGCTCCGGTCAAAACCTTCGACGAGATCAAGATCTCTCTGGCCTCGCCAGAGCGGATCCTGTCGTGGTCGTTTGGTGAGATCAAAAAGCCCGAAACCATCAACTACCGCACGTTCAAGCCGGAACGTGACGGTCTGTTCTGTGCGCGTATCTTTGGCCCGATCAAGGATTACGAATGCCTTTGCGGCAAATACAAGCGCATGAAATATCGCGGCGTTGTCTGCGAAAAATGCGGCGTTGAAGTCACGCTGCAAAAGGTCCGCCGCGAGCGGATGGGCCATATCGAGCTGGCATCGCCGGTCGC
>JAHEBX010000253.1 GCA_024642045.1 Pseudorhodobacter sp.
GATCTTGTGCTGATCGAAAGCGGTGGCGACAATCTGTCAGCCACCTTCAGCCCGGAACTGGCCGATTTCACGATCTATGTGATCGACGTGGCCGCAGGCGAGGAAATCCCGCGCAAGGGCGGCCCCGCGATCACCAAATCGGACCTGCTGGTGATCAACAAGACTGATCTTGCGCCGCATGTGGGGGCTTCGCTGGACGTGATGCAGCGGGATGCAACACGGATGCGGGCGGGGCGACCGTTTCACATGATCTCGTTGCGAAGTGAGCGTGGCGCAAGCGAGGTTGTCCAATCCATCCGGGATCTGTCCGGGCTTTGATCCCCCCCCTTGTGTCAAGCCAGGCTGAACTTGCGTCAGCCGTCGCGCGTGCGTGTTGCCGGACAGAGGGGTGTGCGCTCTGCGCGGCCCGATACCCGCATGCTGAACCGAGCGATGTGCAGGACGACAATCCCCGGTCGCCCCGGGTGATCCAGATCAGTCAGCGCCAAGTCGGTTCGTCCCTTTGGGTCGCGACCGGATCAGCGGTGGATAAATCCAGATGACAGCCCGCCATACCCGGCGTATCTTCCGGGCAATTATCCCCTTTCCGGAGGTATTGCCATGCTCGACGCGGTCCTTCCTTCTTCCCGGATGCAGCGCCCTGACCCGTCTGGCATGTCACGGGTTGCCGAGGCGACGGCCGTTTTCTGGATCCTCAAGATCCTAACCACCGGCTTTGGCGAATCCTCTGCTGACTGGATCATGGCACATGCCGGGCCGACAAAATCGACCCTTGCGGTTGGCGCAGTGCTTTTGGGCGCGCTGGTCTGGCAGTTGCGTCAGGAGCGATACCGCGTCTTGCCTTATTGGTTCGTCGTGGTGATGGTCGGGATCGCGGGCACGATCTTTGCAGACGTGGTGTCGTTTCGGCTGCACGTGCCTTTGGGGGTATCTTCGGCCAGCTATATCGCTGTCTTGATTGCTGTTTTCTGGTATTGGCAGCGGAGCGAAGGCACGGTGGCAATCGATGATGTAACCACCTTCCGGCGAGAATTGCTGTACTGGGCGGCTGTCATGGTGACCTTTGCACTGGGGACTGCAGTTGGCGATTATGGCGCATGGACGCTGGGTCTGGGCTATCTGGGCACGGGGCTGGTATGCGCAGGCCTCATTCTGTTGCCGCTGATTGCCCACAAGCTTTTCGGCCTTGGGCCGGTGATCGCATTTTGGGCGGCCTATGTCGTGACGCGGCCCCTGGGGGCGTCTTTTGCCGACTGGATGGCCTTTCCGGTCAAGCGTGGCTCTCTTGGATTTGGGTTGGCGCCGGTCAGCATCGTCCTGGGGATAATGATCGCGGCATTTGTGGCCTACCTTGTGATGCAGGAGCGGCGCGGCAAAACAGCGTGACTGCGACCGGTTGCCTGCGCCGTTTCCCCAGCCCAGCGCCAACACTTTCCAAGCCGTTCTACGGAGAGGTAATGGTGGGCGACCCTGGAATCGAACCAGGCACGAGTCGCCTCGGCGGAGTTACAGTCCGCTGCCGCACCTTGCAGCACGTCGCCCACTAGGGACGCTGATTAATGCGCAGGGTCAGGAGCGTCAAGCGCAAAGCTTGGCAGATGCAACGGGGGGATTTCGCTTGCGCCGAGGCCCCACATCACCGCATTGTCCAGCCGCAATCGGGGCGGCCGCGATCCGCCAGGCGAAAGAGGACTGCATGGCCACTACAAAACCCAGTTGGGTCATCGACAAGGAGCGCGCCAAGCGACAGGCCGCGCAGGAAACGGTCTGGTTGTTCGGGCTGCATGCCGTGCGCGACGCGCTGATGAACCCGGCCCGCGACAAGCTGCGACTGGTCCTGACCAAGAACGCGGCCGACAAACTGGGCGAGGCCATTGCAGTCGCCGGGATGGAGCCCGAAATCGTCGATCCCCGAAAATTCGACGTACCGCTTGACGAAGGATCGGTGCATCAGGGGGCTGCCTTGCAAGCCAGACCCTTGCATTGGGGCTCACTGGAAGAGGTCTGCATCTCGGGCGCGGGTGCGCCTTTGGTGGTGCTTCTGGACCGGGTGACAGACCCGCATAATGTCGGGGCCGTCCTGCGGTCGGCCGAAGTCTTTGGCGCGCGGGCCGTAATCGCCCCGCATCGCCATTCGGCCCCTGAAACCGGTGCCCTTGCAAAAACTGCAAGCGGCGCGCTGGAACGCCAGCCCTATTTGCGGGTCGTGAACCTGTCGGACGCGATGGAGGCGTTGCGCGCCATGGGCTATATCCTGATCGGGCTTGAGGGCGAGGCGGAGTTGGAGCTTTCCCAGGGTCTGGCGCAGGCGGGCAGCAGGCCCGTGGCTTTGGTGCTGGGCGCCGAGGGGCCCGGACTGCGCGAAAAGACCCGGGAAACCTGCGATCATCTGGTGCGTATTCCCGCAGCGGGGGCGTTCGGCTCGCTCAACGTGTCGAACGCGGCGGCAGTGTCGCTTTATGCGGCGGCAACGCGGCAGAGTGCCGATCACTAATGCGAGAGCAGGGCTTCAAAAACGGCCAATGTGCCCCAATATGTTTTAACGGTGGCGGGTTCGGAACCCCCGTCAGCCCTTTACTGTCCCTCGTTCCACGACTGGCGCCCGGCCGCTCGGCTCGGGCGCTTTTTTATGGAATTATCCTGTGGAAAGGCATGGCATGACCCCAACGGATGCTGAACTGATCCATATTCTGCAAAGCACACGGAGCATCGCGCTTGTCGGAGCGTCGATGAACCCGGACCGCCCAAGCCATGGTGTGGGCCTGTATCTGGCCGCCAAAGGCTATCGAATTGTGCCGGTCAATCCCGGCCTTGCGGGCAAAACGCTGTTTGGCGAGACGGTCTTTGCCAGCCTGTCGGACATTCCGCCCGACAGGGCCATCGACCTGGTTGAT
>JAHEBX010000116.1 GCA_024642045.1 Pseudorhodobacter sp.
GAGCCCGGAGTCCCCGATGCTGCATTGTGCACGAATGGCTGGTATTACTGGTTCCCAAAAACCTTCAACAACTGGTAGGGTTTTGGAAGGGGTTTTAGACAGCTAGATTTTGGGGTGGTTTGCGGGTGTGTCAAAAAGGAGCGTTTTTGGAAGGCTTGCAGATTGCCACAGTGTGGCGACAATGGGCTTTCTCGACGTATTCCCAGCCGTCAAAGCGTCAAGTTTGGAGGAAATATGCAACACGATTTGATTGATGAACTTCAAACGCAGATTGAAACCCTATGGGCGAAAGCAGACTTGGGTAAATCTGTGACGCTGAGCAGAGTGCGCAGAGACGACGGGTCCACTCATGTAGAAGTCTGGGCTGGCCGATATGATATTGTTGGAACAGAGCGCGGCCAAGAAACTATGAGAGAAGCTTCTTTATCGTTGACCGAAGCCAGCCAGTATTACTTGATTGGCATGGCGGAAGGACATGCCCAGAAAAGAGAGCTCGAAGATCGAAAGGCTCCAAAGAACGCGTCTCTCATCCGATATGGCCTCACAGATAATGGTTACTCTCGTTGGAACTGGATGGCTCCAGCAATCGAAACTATGGGCCGTATATCACCAAGTTTAGGTGAGTGGGCGACCGAGTATTATTCGAAAATACTACGCAACGCACCACTTCAAGAATACGAAAAAAGAAACGCTAATTGGCCAATCCCGCATACTTTCAAATAGGTTCAAAAACGACCGTTTTTGGGACGGTATTTTTGAAAGCAGACTTTGGTTCAAATCCGAGCAAGGCCTGCTTTGTCCGCACTGCCGTCGTCTGCGCCAACCAGCCCCTTGCTTTCATACTGGCGCAAATAGCCCGCGCCCCGGTCCGCCAGTTGACAATCGCGCGCCATGCGCCCAAGGAAAGCGCATGTTTATCACGCTGTCCCAAGTCGCCCTCGGCGGCGCCCTCGGTGCATCCCTGCGCTATCTGACCAATGTCAGTGCCATGCGCCTGTTCGGGCCGGGTTTTCCCTATGCCACGATGTTCGTGAATATCGCGGGCTCGTTCGTCATGGGCGTGCTGATTGTGACGCTGGCGAAAAAGGGCGGCACTCCCCTTGCCCCTTTTCTGATGACGGGCATCTTGGGTGGCTTTACCACCTTTTCCGCCTTCTCGCTCGACGCCTTCACGCTTTACGAGCGCGGTGACACCCTGACCGCGATCGGCTATGTCGCGGCAAGCGTCCTTCTGTCGCTCGCGGCCCTCGCCGCTGGCATTTACCTCTCACGGGAGCTCCTCGCATGAGCAGCGTCACCCTTCTCACCGTCTCGGACTCCGAAGGCGAACAGCGGCTTGATAAATGGTTCAAGCGCCGCTTTCCGCAACTGACCCAAGGCCATGTCGAAAAGATGTGCCGCACGGGGCAGGTCCGCGTTGATAGTGCGCGCTGCAAGGCGTCAGATCGTATTGTGCCGGGCCAGACCATCCGCGTGCCACCCTTGCCGGACGAAGCAGCGCCCAAGGTCAAACGCGTGGGCTACACCCCCGCCGATGCCAAGATGATTCAGGATGCCGTTCTGTGGAAGGATGAGCATATGATCATCCTCAACAAGCCTCCGGGCTTGCCCAGCCAAGGCGGCTCGGGGCAGGGCGACCGCCACGTCGATGGCCTGACCGAAGCACTCAAGTTCGGCTACAAAGAGCGCCCCAAACTGGTGCACCGCCTCGACAAAGACACCTCGGGCCTGTTGATGCTGGCGCGCACCGACCGCGTGGCGCGCGCGCTCTCGGAATCGCTGCGCCACCGCAACACCCGCAAGATTTATTGGGCCGCCGTCGCGGGTGTGCCGCATCCGCGCAAAGGCTCGATCAAATATGGCCTGATGAAGGGCGGTCGCGGCTATGGCGATGCGGAAAAGATGATCTGCATCCACCCCGCCAAGATGGACGAATACCCCGAGGCCAAGCGCGCGCATACCGACTATTTCACCCTGTGGTTCCTTGGAAATCGCATCTCTTGGCTGGCGATGGAGCCTGTGACGGGGCGCACACATCAGCTGCGCGCGCATATCGCAGAGATGGGCCATCCGATCATTGGCGACGGCAAATACGGCGGCTCGAGCACCGAGAATATGGGTGACGGCTGGGGCGCAGGCATCGGCGGTGATCTGTCGCGCAAGCTGCACCTGCATGCGCGCATGCTCAAGGTTCAGCACCCGATCACCAAGGAAATGATGACCTTCATCGCGCCCTTGCCCGAACATATGGCCCGCACTTGGAAGACGCTCGACTGGGGCGAAAACGATGTGCCGCTGGACCCCTTTGGGGGCGATGAATGAGCGCTTGGGCGGCAAAACGGTTCTGGAAACAGGCCTCCGCCGTTGGTTGTGAGGGTGGCTATACCGTCACCCTCGATGGTCGCGCGGTGAAAACGCCCGCCAAGACGCGACTGGTGGTGCCGACATTGCAGATGTCGCAGGCGATTGCGCAGGAGTGGGACGCACAAGACGGCTTGATTAAGCCTGACACCATGCCCGTCACCCGCGCGGCCAATTCCGCGCTGGATAAGGTCGCGCCGCAGTTTGATGCCGTGTCGGTCTCATTGGCCGCTTATGGCGAAACAGACCTGCTTTGCTATCGTGCCACGGGCCCGCAAGAGCTGATCGACAGGCAGGCGCAAGGTTGGGACCCGCTGCTCACGTGGTCGGCGCAGTCCCTGCAAGCCCCGCTTTTGGTCACCGCGGGTGTCGTGCCAATCCCGCAGCCCGAGGCCAGCCGCCGCGCCCTGCTGGACGCTGTGCGCAGCTTTGACAACTTTCGCCTTGCTGCCGTTCATGACCTGATCGCGATCACCGGTTCGTTGGTGCTGGCGCTCGCAGTCACCCGCGCGCGTTTGACCGGAGCCGAGGCCTGGACCTTGAGTCGAATCGATGAGACCTGGCAAAATGAGCAGTGGGGTGTTGACGACGAAGCTGCCGCACTCGAAGCGATGAAGCGAGAGGCACTTCTGGCTGCAGAGCGATTCTTTGGATTGTGCGGGTAACAATTGTTCCCGAGACTGCCCGAAGATTGCGCAATCTGTCCCAATAGCCTGTTAATTTTGATCAAAACAACCATTCATCCGTTATATTGGCGGTTTTGCTTGACCTTTGCCGTCGCTATACCCGAGAATGACCGACACTGGCGGAGCGTTCCGTCACCGGTATGTCACCCGCGACCCACGCGGGGCATTTAACCTTCGCCTAAAAAATGGGCGGAAACAGGAAGAGGTAAGAATGAAAAAATCCGTGTTCCTTGGAACTCTTGCGGCGACGACTCTCATCGCTGGTATGGCTTCGGCTTCGACGCTGGACGATGTGAAAGCTCGCGGCGAGCTGATCTGTGGTTCGAACACCGGTCTGACGGGCTTTGGCGCTCCTGATGCAACTGGTCAGTATGTCGGATTCGACGCTGACCTGTGCAAAGCTGTTGCTGCCGCCGTTCTGGGTGATGCTTCGAAGGTGAAGTACGTTCCCACCACAGGTGAAACCCGTTTCACCGCGCTGGCTTCGGGCGAAGTGGACCTGTTGGTTCGTAACTCGACCTGGACCTTCTCGCGCGACACCGACCTGAAACTCGACTTTGTCGCCGTCAACTACTATGACGGTCAGGGCTTCATGGTCAAAAAAGACCTCGGTGTTTCTTCGGCCAAAGAACTCGACGGCGCCACGATCTGTATCCAGACCGGCACCACAACCGAGCTGAACTTGGCTGACTTCGTGAAATCGAACGGCATCAACTATACCCCGGTTACCATTCAGGACGATGCTGAAGGCCAGCGCCAGTTCCTCGCCGGTGCTTGTGACGCCTACACCACCGACGCTTCGGGTCTTGCCTCGCTTCGCGCGACCCTGCCGAACCCGGCAGATTACGTGATCCTGCCGGAAATCATCTCGAAAGAGCCGCTTGGTCCGGTCGTACGTCATGGCGACAACCAGTGGGGCGATATCGTCCGCTGGACCTACTACGCCTTGGTAGCTGCTGAAGAAAAAGGCATCACCAAAGCAAACATCGAAGAAGTCGCAACCTCGACCACTGACCCGGAAATCAAGCGCATGCTTGGCCTGGAAGGTGACCTTGGCGCGATGATCGGTCTCGACAAAGAGTGGGCAAAGCGCGCAATCGCAGCCAACGGCAACTATGGCGAGATCTTTGAGGCAAACATCGGTGCTTCGACCCCGATCGGTTTGGCTCGTGGTCTGAACGCTCAGTGGACCCAAGGCGGCCTGCAGTACGCACCGCCCTTCCGGTAAGCAGATCTAACGAACGGGCGCAGCTTTGGCTGCGCCCGACGCGGCTTTGACCTAACACATCACCCAAACCGCAGGGGCATGACCCCGAAATTGATCGACTGTAAGTCGGCACGCGGAACAGGGCAGGGGGTATCACCATGACGTCTGTAACTGAGGCGCCGAAAGCCAGCTTTCGGTTGGGTATGCTTATCTATGATACGCGCTATCGCTCGATGACCATTCAGGTTATTGCGTTGGCGCTGCTCGCGGCCGTTCTGTGGTGGCTTGGCAGTAACCTCAGCACGAACCTTGCCGCCAAAGGTAAGGACATCAACTTTTCATTCCTGTGGAACCGTGCTGGTTACGACATTGACCAGCAGCTGATTTCCTACACCAACGACGACACCCATTCGCGGGCGTTGTTTGTCGGCCTGCTCAACACGCTGGTTGTTGCCTTTGTCGGCTGTATTCTGGCGACGATTATCGGTGTTTTTGCCGGCGTGGCGCGCCTGTCAAAGAACTGGGTCGTGGCGCGTCTGATGACCGTCTACGTCGAAGTGTTCCGCAACGTGCCCTTGCTGCTTTGGATCATCCTTGCCTTTACCGTATTTTCCGAAGTGATGCCGCAAATCTCGGACTTCAAGATCACGCAAGCGATGATCGACAGTGGCACGCCACCAGCGGCTTCGATGCTGTTTGACGGCACGGTAGCCTTGTCAAACCGTGGCACCAACATTCCCTATCCCCTGCTGACACGTCCGCTGGGTGGGTTTGAATTCCTCGGAATTCCGTTCAACTTCTCTTTCATTGCCATCGTTGGCGTGTTTGTTGCCTCGATCATGGCCAGCCGTGCACTCAATCACCGCGCCAAGGTGATTCAGGAAGCGACGGGTGTGCGTCCGGTGACATGGTGGAAGAACGTGGGCATTATCGTTCTGCCGGTAACAGCGCTGCTGCTGGCGCTAGGCCTGCATTGGGATGTGCCCTATTTCCCCACCACCGAAACGGGTGCGACCAAGGGATTTAACTTTGTCGGCGGCGTCAATCTGGCGCACAATTTCACCGCACTGGTGATTGCTCTCTCGCTCTACACGGGGTCCTACATCGCCGAGGCTGTCCGCGCCGGCATTATGGCGGTCAGCCGCGGGCAATCCGAGGCTGCCGCGGCCTTGGGTCTGCGCTCGGGCCGGATCATGTCGCTCGTGGTGCTGCCGCAAGCGCTGCGGGTGATCGTGCCGCCGCTGATCAGCCAATACCTCAACCTGACCAAGAACACGACGCTGGGCATGGCCATTGGCTATCTTGACCTTAAGGGCACGCTGGGTGGCATCACCATGAACCAGACCGGGCGCGAGCTTGAGTGTATGGTGCTGATGATGATGATCTATCTGATCATTTCGCTGCTCATCTCGGCAGGGATGAACGTTTACAATGCTTCTACCAAATTGAAGGAGCGCTAAGATGGCTCAATCTTCGCTTTCCTTTGTGCGCGATAAAATGTTGGCGCAACAACAGCCACCATCAAGCCAGATTGGCGCGGTAAAGTGGATGCGCGAGAACTTGTTCTCCAACTGGTTCAATGGTTTGCTGACGCTGATCAGTCTCTATGTGGTCTATTGGATCATCGCCGCGTCGCTGCCATGGTTCTTGCACGGTGTCTGGAATGCAAATTCGTTGACCGAATGCCGTCAGATCATCGAAGCAAACTATGGCCCTGGTCAGGAAGGTGCGTGTTGGGCGTTGATCCGCGAACGCTGGCACCAGTTCATGTTCGGCTTTTATCCGCAAGATATCTACTGGCGCCCGATCCTTGCCTTTGGCCTGATGCTGGTGGCCCTGACGCCCGTGCTCTACAACGGGCTGCGCAATATCAACATGGCGATGATAGCCGTAGTTGGTGTGCTGACCGTTCTGTCGATCTGGGCGGTCAAGGGGTTGGCCGTGGATGTTCCGGAAAACCTGCGCTCTGTCGGGCTGACCGATCACGATCCGATGACCGTTATCATTGCTCTGGTGATCATGGCGGCGCTGTTTGTGGTTGCAGCCATGCGGCCCAAGGATCTGATCTACTTTACCCTTCTGTATCCCTTCGTCGGGTTCTATCTGCTCTGGGGCGGGATGTTCTGGGCACCCGTTGGTGTGATCATTGGCTTTGTCATCCTGTCGCTGGTCTGGCGGGTGCTTCAAGGCAGCATCGGTGTCGTCGTGGCGGGCGGTGTGGCGGTGGTTGTCGCTATGATCTGGTGGCTTCAGGTGCAATCCCATGTCACCACAGCGATGTCTGGCCTGATCAATCTGAAACTTGAACCGGTGTCTTCGGACAAGTTCGGGGGCTTTCTGCTGGCCTTCGTGATCGGCGTTACTGCGGTCTCGGCCAGCTTGCCGATGGGCCTGTTTCTGGCTCTTGGGCGGCGCTCGGATATGCCGTTCATCAAAGGCGTTTCGGTGACCTTTATCGAATTCATCCGTGGTGTGCCGCTGATCACCATGCTGTTCACCGCGTCGCTCTTGCTGAACTATTTTCTGCCACCGCAAAGCAACTTTGACCTGATCCTGCGCGTGATCATCCTCGTGACCTTCTTTGCTTCGGCCTATATCGCCGAGGTGATCCGGGGCGGTCTGGCCGCCCTGCCCAAAGGTCAATCCGAGGCGGCCGACGCACTGGGTCTGGATTACTGGCAAGCGCAGCGCTTTATCATCCTGCCGCAAGCGCTGAAAATCTCGATCCCCGGCATCGTGTCCAGCTTTATCGGCCTGTTCAAAGATACCACGCTGGTGGCACTGGTGGGTCTGGCCGATCCGCTGCAAGGCATCACCAAAATCGTGCGAGCCGACATAAACTGGAAAGGCGTCTACTGGGAGCCCTTCCTTTTCGTCGGCATCATCTTCTTCGTCTTCTGCTTCGGCATGTCCCGTTACTCGATGTATCTGGAACGCAAGCTGAAGACCGATCACCGCTAATAAGGGACAATTATCATGAACGCACCTGCACTCGACCGCAGCAAAATGACCGTCTCTGATGAGGTGGCGATCCAAGTAACCAACATGAACAAATGGTATGGCCAGTTCCATGTGCTGCGCGATATCAACATGACGGTCAACCGTGGCGAACGCATCGTTATCTGCGGCCCGTCAGGCTCGGGTAAATCCACCCTGATCCGCTGTATGAACCGTCTGGAAGAACATCAGCAGGGTCAGATCATCGTTGATGGCACAGAACTGACCTCTGACCTCAAGAACATCGACAAGGTGCGCTCCGAGGTTGGCATGGTGTTCCAGCACTTCAACCTGTTCCCGCATCTGACCATTCTGGAAAACCTCACGCTCGCGCCGATCTGGGTTCGCAAGACCCCCAAGAAAGAAGCCGAGGAAACCGCGATGTATTTCCTTGAAAAGGTGAAAATCCCCGAGCAGGCCAAGAAATACCCCGGCATGCTCTCGGGCGGACAGCAGCAGCGTGTCGCCATCGCGCGCTCGCTCTGTATGAAGCCGCGGATCATGTTGTTTGACGAACCCACCTCGGCGCTTGACCCCGAGATGATCAAAGAGGTGCTCGACACCATGATCGAGCTCGCGGAAGAGGGCATGACCATGCTCTGCGTGACCCACGAGATGGGCTTTGCGCAGGCCGTGGCCAACCGCGTCGTGTTTATGGACCAAGGCCAGATTGTCGAGCAGAACGAACCGAAAGAGTTCTTCAACAACCCGCAATCGGATCGAACCAAGCTGTTCCTCAGCCAGATCCTCGGTCACTGACCCCAAGCCGCCAAGTCTTATCCTGCACGAACAAAGGCACCCTTCGGGGTGCCTTTTTGATGCCCGCCCGCCGCACCCGATCACGCAGATGTTTCACGTCTGTCAGTGTTTGTTATTTGACCGAACGGTAAATCAATGGGACCCTTGCCACCATGCAGCAATGGAGGCCTGCAATGGACATGATTTATATCGGCTTGGCGGGACTGGTTTTTTTCAGCAACGCCTTGGTGGCGGTGATTACCGACGCCGCGCCGCATGCGAACATCGACGCATAGGGTCAGGGCCATTGGCCCCAATCCCAGCCCTCACAGGCTTGCCGTATCCATCCAGATGGTGACCGGCCCGTCATTGTTCAAACTCACATCCATGTCCGCGCCGAAAATACCGTTCCGCACCGCAATCCCTTCAGCCGCAACTCTGGCCGAGAAATAGCTGTAAAGCCGCTCCGCCACCTCGGGTGCTGCCGCATAGGAAAATCCAGGTCGGTTGCCGCGCAGATCAGCGCCCAAGGTGAATTGGCTGACCACCAGAGCGGCCCCGCCAACATCCTTCACCGACAGGTTCATTTTGCCGGCCACATCCTGAAATATCCGCAACTTGCTGATCTTGGTCGCCAATTTGTCGGCCTCGGCCTCTGTATCGCCCTGCATCGCACAGATCAGAACCAGCAAGCCGGTTCCGATCTCGCCAACGACAGCCCCGTCAACCGTTACTGACGCGCGGCTGACCCGCTGCAGCAAAGCTCTCAAAGTTCATTGGCCCATGGCGGGTTAGCGCCCGCGCGCGAACAGGTCACCGCCGCCGCCCGCGTGCCCAAACTCAACGCATCGCGCAGCGCCTCATCGCTCAGCGTTGCCACCGCGGATTTGCTCAGCAATCCCGCCCGATCCAGCGCCGCCAGAAAGCCCGCGTTGAAGGTATCGCCTGCGCCCACGGTATCGGCCACCACGATCTTGGGTGCCGCGACCGAAACCGCCCCTCGCGCGGTATAGGCCGTAGCCCCCTTGGCGCCCTCGGTGATCAGCACCACCTTCGGCCCTTTCGCCAGAATCGCCCGCGGATCAACCGAGCCATACAGCCATTCTGCGTCCTCGTCTGACAGCTTGACGATGTCCGATGCGGCGATCATCCGGTCGATCCGCGCCGTATAGGCGGCACGATCGCGCACAAAACCGGGCCGCACATTCGGGTCAATCATCGCCACCCGCTGTTTGGCCTCTCGCAGCAGCATCGCCTCAAGTGCCGTGCCACAAGGCTCCACCGCCAACCAGATCCCGCCGGTGAAATAGGCCGACACACTTGCGGGCAAGCTCGGCATATCCGCCAGCGTCATCATCCGGCCCGCAGTATTCTCGTCGTAAAAGAAATAGCTCGCCGACCCGTTCACCAGTTTGACAAACGCCAGAGTGGTGGGGCGATCCGAGCGCACCGCATAGTCCAGATTGACCTGCGAGGCGGCCAGCGTCTCGCGCAGCACATCCCCCATCAGATCGCTGGAAAGTCCGGTCAGAAATCCCGAACTTGACCCAAGCCGCGCCAAAGCAATCGCAGTATTCATCACCGCCCCGCCCGCATAGGGCGAAAAGGCCGCTTCACCCAGCGTCGTGGTGCGCGGCAACATGTCAATCAAGGCTTCTCCGGCGCTCAGAATCATTCGAACCTCCCTCGCGGTTTTGTCGATGCTATACGATATAGCCATGTTAGCGCAAACATTCGCTTAGACGAAATACGCAGCCAGATTTGCCCTGACACGGGCCAAGGGCGTCTCGCCGCTCATATCTGGCACAAAAACCTGCCCCGTGATCGCCTGATAGGCGTCGATATAAACCTGCGAGGTCGCCGCGATGATCTCTGCGGGAATCTCTGGAATGTCATCCTTATAGGGATCACAGCGCGCCCCGACCCAAGAGCGGATGACATCCTTGTCAAAGCTCGGCGGCCGCGTGCCCGCCTCAAACGCCGCCTGATACCCCGAGGCGATCCAATAGCGGCTGGAATCGGGCGTGTGAATCTCGTCTGCAATCAGGATTTGCCCCACTGCATCAATCCCGAATTCATACTTCGTATCGACCAAAATCAATCCGCGCGCTGCAGCCATCGCTTGCCCGCGCGCAAACAGCGCCAGAGCATAGCGCGAAACCTGATCCCATTGCGCTTGGGTCAACAACCCCTGCGACACGATCTCGGCCTCGCTCAATGGCTCGTCATGCCCACCGTCAAACGCCTTCGAGGTCGGCGTGATGATCGGCGCGGGCAGCACCTGATTGTCGCGCAACCCATCGGGCAGCACATGGCCATACATCTCGCGGACACCGCTTTTGTATTGCGTCAGCACCGAGGTTGATGTGGTGCCCGCAAGATAGCCGCGCACCACCACCTCTACCGGCAAAATCTCGACCCGCTTGCCGATCACCACATTCGGGTCAGGGTAGGCCAGCACATGATTGGGGCAAATGTCGGCGGTATGGTCAAACCAGAACCGCGCCATTTGGGTCAGAACCTGCCCTTTGAACGGAATCGCCGCCAGAATACGGTCAAAGGCCGAAATCCGGTCAGACGAGATCAGGATACGCCGCGCAGGCTGATCCGCCGTTGCGGGCAGGTCATAGCAGTCGCGCACCTTGCCGAAATAAGGATTCGGCAGTTCGGCGATACGAGCATGATCCAGAATGCGAGACAGATCGGTCACGGGCAGCCTCCGTTCAATGTGCCCGCGCTATCGCGCGAGGTGGG
>JAHEBX010000117.1 GCA_024642045.1 Pseudorhodobacter sp.
AGACATTGGTGACAACCTCGGTGGTCGCGGGCGCAGGTTCGGCCGAAGCGACCTCGACGGCCTTGTCATAGATGGCCACTGCGCGTTTGGTTGGGCGTTGGCTGGCCACCAGTTTGATGGCAGGCAGGTTGGCAGGCGCTGCGGTGATCTGCAGGGTTGCTTCTTCGGGAATGACCTCGGGTGCCTGCGCAGGCGACTCAAGCGCGGCAAGCGCCGTTGCGTCCCCAGTTGTCGCGTCAGGCCTTGGCGGTGGGGCGGAAGACGCAGCCTCAATAGCTGCGAGCGCCTCGGGTTGGGGCTCGGCAGGTGCAGCATTCGCCTCGGCGAGGGCGCCCATGATGTCGTCAGCCATTGCCGACACGGCCTGATCCGCGGCGGCGATTGCGACGGTCTCATCCACGCCATCCTCGAGGTTCGGGCGTGCAATTGGCCGCGGCGAGCTGGCGACGGCGGTCACCAAACGGATCGTTTTGGCCGAGGATCCCGCCACTTCGGGCAGTGCATCTTCGGGTTGCGCGGCAGCCACTGCGCTGGCGATCAACTCGTCATCGGCGTTAAAGGCTGGGGCGGCAGGCTGAGCGCCACCCTTTTTGGCCTTGCGAAAGCCCAGATCCAGCAGGTCGGCCATCTTGGCATTGCGCATCGCGGTCGAGGTGCCGCCAAAGACAGTGGCAATAATCCGCACGCCCTCCCGCTCCGCCGAGCCGGTCAGGTTAAACCCCGCAGGCCCCGTGTAGCCGGTCTTGATGCCATCCGCGCCCTTGTAGGCGTCCAGAAACTTGCGGTTGGTGCTGCTGACAGTCGCCAGGCCGGCGTCGGTGCTGCGGCGCGAGAAGATGTTATAATATTGTGGATAATCGTAAAACAGATGCCGCCCCAGAATGGTCATGTCATGGGCGGTTGACAGATGGCCCTTGGCCGTCAGGCCGTTTGCGTTCTTGAAGGTCGAGTTATTCATCCCCAAGGCCTTGGCCGTGCGTGTCATCCGCGCGCCAAAGCGTTCCGGACTGCCCTCGATAGCGTCGCCGATGGCGGCGGCGGCATCGTTGGCGGATTTCACCGCCGCGGCGCGGATCAGATAGCGCAGCTGAATCTTTTGCCCCGCCTTGAGACCCAGACGCGAGGGCGGCTGTGCGGCGGCGTTCTTCGAGACGGTGATCATGGTGTCCAGGGACAAGCGCCCCGCCTCGATCTCGCCAAAGGCGATGTAAAGCGTCATCATCTTGGTCAGTGAGGCCGGATGCAGCCGCGTATCTGCGTTTTCGGAATAGAGCGTCTCACCCGTGCGGGCATCCATGACATAGGCGGCATAGGGAGGGCCAGCCATCGCACGATCGGGTTGCGAACATGCCGCAACCAAAGCTGCGCCAATCACAAAGACAAATCGCCGCGCCAGGCGCCCGAATGCTGCTGGGATCATCTTTTCTGCCTCTTTAGCCCCTCTTTTGGCGGGGGCCGTTCTTCTGCTTGGGAAAGAGGCTAACATGCACAGCCGCTTAGGGAAACCCCTTGGATTCACTCGCTTTTATACGGATCCTAAACTGTGGTTTATCTGCAAAATTGATCTGGGATACGCTAGGTGTTGTGGTTAAGGGTCAGTGTAGCCACAAGATCGGGCAGGCCTTGCAGTGAGGGCAGGCTGTGAAACCGTGCGTGGGCCTGCGGGGCCTGAGCCTGTTCCAGTGCCCAAGTCAGCCCATGCGGCACATAAACACCCCAGCCCCCTGCCTCGATGACCGGCAGCACATCTGACTTTAATGAGTTGCCCACCATCATCGCCTGATCAGCCCCTGTGCCGTGGCGCTCAAAGATCTTGGCGTAAACTTCAGCGGTTTTGTCGGACACGATCTCGACACCGTGAAACAGATCGCCCAGCCCCGATTGTGCGAGTTTGCGCTCCTGATCCAGCAAGTCGCCCTTGGTGATCAGCAGCACCTTAAAGTCGCCTGCAAGCGCGATGATCGTCTCGCGCGCGTGGGGCAGCAGATCGACGGGATGACGCAGCATGTCGCGGCCAGCAGCCAGCAATTCCGCGATCACGCTGGCCTCGACCCGGCCCTCGGTCACCTCGATGGCGGTTTCGATCATCGATAGGGTAAAACCTTTGATTCCAAAGCCGTAGTGTCCCAGATTGCGCCGCTCTGCCGCCAGCAGACGGTCGTGCAAATGATCGGGGTTGGCATGGCTTGCCAGCAAATCCACAAAGCGATCCTGTGTCAGGCGAAAGAAGGTCTCGTTCTGCCAAAGCGTGTCGTCGGCATCGAATCCGATGGTTGTCAGCATGGGCTCCTCCTCGGCACGAAGGGGATCAGCCCTTGGCCCTTTTCGCAAGCGAGAATTGCGCTATACTGTGGAACAACCTGATACCTGCCGAATCTGCTGGACGGAGAGTTTCCGCGTGACCCTGAGTGCTGCCATGATCGACCCCAAGATGTCCGACACGCCCGCCGGGCCGGACAACGATTCATCGATCCTGACCAAGACCAAGCCGAAAACCCAGCGTCCGCCGCTGTATAAGGTCATGCTTTTGAACGATGATTTCACCCCGATGGAATTTGTCGTTCACGTGCTTGAACGGTTCTTCGGCCTGAACCACGCGCAGAGCTTCGAGATTATGCTGACGGTTCACAAGAAAGGGCTGGCGGTGGTCGGCGTCTTTTCGTTTGAGATCGCCGAGACGAAAGTGGCGCAGGTGATGGATTTCTCGCGCCGGCATCAGCACCCGCTGCAATGCACCATGGAAAAAGAATAACATTTTATGCGATCTGCAAGGTTAGAACTGGCGCTGGCCAGTGGTGCGCTGTCGCTGCCTGCGTCCGGCGATATTCTGGTGATGCGCCCGCGCGCAGGCGATGATCTGTCGGCGCTGCCCAAAGATCGGGTCGTGGTGCAGACGGGGTTCAAACCCGACTACGATTACTTCGCGGCTTTGGGCTATCGCATGGGGCCGTCGCCTGCTGCCGTGGCCATCGTCTGCGTGCCGCGCGCCAAGGCCGACGCGCGCGCGATGATGGCCGAGGTGCGCGCGGCCGCGATGATCGTCGTCGATGGGCAAAAGACCGATGGTGTTGAAAGTTTGCTTAAGGACTGCAAGGCCTTGGGCCTGCATGTCGGCGAGGCTTTGTCCAAAGCGCATGGCAAATTGGCGCTGGTGACACCCACGCCGCAACTGGCGCAATGGGCGGCACAGCCAACGGAATTCGACGGGTTTCGCACCCTGCCGGGGGTGTTTTCTGCTGACGGGCCGGATCGCGGCTCGGTGCTTTTGGCACAAGTATTGCCCGCAAAACTGCCTGCGCGCGTCGCCGATCTGGGCGCGGGCTGGGGCTATCTTGCGCGCGCGATCCTTGCCCGCGAGGGGGTGCAATCGCTGGACCTGATCGAGGCCGAGGCCGTGGCGCTGGACTGCGCGCGCCATAATATCACCGATCCGCGTGCGCAGTTCATCTGGGGCGATGCTGTCAGCTACAAGACCCAGAAACCTTGGGACATGGTGGTGATGAATCCGCCGTTTCATGCTGGCCGCGAGGCCGAGGCCAGTCTGGGGATGGGGTTTATCAAGGCCGCGCATCGTGGGTTGTTGAACTCGGGCCAGTTGTTGATGGTGGCCAACCGGCATCTGCCCTATGAGACGCTGCTGGCCAGCCTGTTCAAACAGGTTGAAGTGATCGGCGGCGACAGTGCTTTTCGTCTGACCCGCGCCGCCTATCCCATTCGCGGAAAATAGCTATTCCGGAAACTGCGCCTTGCATGCCTTGATCGCGGTCGCTGCCGCTTTGGCCTGCGCAGCGCGCTTGGCCTTCAAGCTGTCACGTTTTGCGGCCTCTGCTGTCAGATCCACAGCAACAGCGCTGCGGATGGTTTGAGGCACATCCTTAAGGCAAAGCCTTGGTTTGGGGGTGTCTGGCCCGTGCCTTCGCGCACAATTCACCCAAGTGGGCATGTAAATCGTCTTTTCTTCAATGGCATAGCCGCGCGCAAGGGTGGCCTCGCTTTGGGCAATCAGCCGATCAACCACCCGCATATCTCGGGTTGCGGTGTCGATGCACTGCTCTTGCGGGGTGCCACAAGCGATCAGGATCAGCGGCAACAGCACGGCAAAGCGACGCATCGTGACCTCCTTGGGGTGAGCTGACTTTACTATAGCCCCTTAGGCTTGCTATGCCAGAGCCAGCAACGGGGGGCGGCGAATGAACGACGAATTCAGCACGAACAAAGCGCGGGCGGCAGCGTGGTTTCGCAGCCTCCGTGACGATATTGTATCGTCTTTCGAAGGCCTTGAGGATGCGCACGGGCAGGGTGCTCCGGGGCGGTTCGAGGTGACGCCAACGACTCGGGCGGATGGCGGCGGCGGGCTGATGTCAGTGATGCGCGGCGGGCGCGTGTTTGAAAAGATCGGCGTCAATGTCAGCGAGGTGCATGGCACTTTGGGCGAGAGGGCACAAAAGTCGATGGCGGCGCGCGGTGTGCCGGGGATGGACAGCGATCCCCGGTTCTGGGCGAGCGGGATCAGCCTTGTTGCTCATATGGTCAATCCGCATTGCCCCGCGGTGCATATGAACACGCGGATGTTCTGGACCCCGCATGCTTGCTGGTTTGGCGGGGGGGCCGACCTGAACCCTTGCCTTGAATACCCCGAGGACACCGCGCATTTCCACGCGCAGATGCAGGCCGCCTGCGACGCGCACAATCCAGACTACTATGGCAAGTTCAAGGCTTGGGCCGATGAGTATTTCTTTGTGCCGCATCGGGGTCGCGCACGCGGTGTGGGCGGGATTTTCTATGACGACCTGAGCACCGGCGATTGGGAAAAGGATTTCGCCTTTACCCAAGACGTGGGCCGTGCCTTTTTGCCTGCCTTTGTGCCATTAACCCAAAAGCGGGTCGATACGCCTTGGTCGGAGGCCGATCGTGACGCGCAATTGGTGCATCGCGGGCTCTATGCAGAATACAATCTGGTTTATGATCGTGGCACCAAATTTGGGCTGGAATCAGGGCATGACGCCAATGCGGTGCTGATGAGCCTGCCGCCCTTGGCCAAGTGGATCTAGCACAAGGGCGCTGTGCATCGGCTGTGGTGCCGTAATAATTTTGCGAAACTGTCACCTGAGGGTGATGCGGACGTTTTAGGCGTAGGGGGTGTTGCACTTCTGAGAGGCCAAAATGACCCTTCGCACCTTGTTCTTAACCGCCACCGCGATAACCGGCTTTGCCCCTGTGGCCGTTGCAGGCGATCTGAGCTTTACTGCCGTCTCGGCACCGACCGAGGATGCGGGCAAGCGGCACGTCATCGCCAGCCCGTCGGCCATGATGGATGGCGTCGAGGTGCCGCTGGCCTATCACGTCATCGCTCGCAGTGGCGATGTGCATGGGGGCGCTTTTGCCCAGATGGTTGACCGCGCGGGCAAGCCGCTGATGGATGGCGACGCGGCAAAAATCTCGAACTCGGCTGACTTTAGCAGCCTGTTGCCCGTCGGGGCCAAGCTGTTTTCGATCACGCATTTTGAAGACAATCCGGCGGGGATGTATCTGAGCGAGTTGGCGCAGGACGCCAATGGCAATCTGAGTATGACCAGCACGAAACCTCTGAGCTTTGCGGGCTTGGGTGGGCTTTGGCTGCCGTGTGCGGGGTCGGTTTCGCCTTGGAACACGCATTTGGGCTCTGAGGAATACCCCGACGACGCCCGCGTCTTCGAGGCGGCGACGACGCTGGACGGCATCTCTGAGGATGCTTTGGCGATGGCGCCCTATTTTGATCTGGGTGCCGATATGACGCTCGAGGCGTTCAAGGCGGCCTATAACCCCTATAACTATGGTTTTGTGAACGAGATCACCGTGGCCGAAAGCGGCGAGGCGACGATTGCCAAGCACTATGCGATGGGCCGTGTGGCGGTGGAATTGCCTTGGGTGATGCCTGACCGCAAGACGGTCTACATCACCGATGATGGCAGCAATACCGGCCTGTTCCGCTTTGTCGCGGATCACGAGGCGGACCTGACGGCGGGGACGCTTTACGCTGCAAAATGGGTGCAGACTTCGGATGCCAAAGGCGGGGCGGCGACCCTTGAATGGGTTGATCTGGGCCATGCCGATGAGGCGACAATTTCGGCGGCCTTGGCCAAGGGTTTGAGGTTTTCCGATCTGTTCGAGGTGGCCGAATTTAACGCCGACGGCTCGTGCCCCGAAGGGTTCGCCTCGTCCAATGCGGCGGCTGCGGCGGAATGCCTGAAGATCAAAGCGGGCATGGAGGCAGTCGCCTCGCGGCTGGAAACGCGGCGCGTGGCCTCGATGACAGGGGCAACGACCGAGTTTCGCAAGATGGAAGGGCTGGCGTTTAACCCTGAGAAGAACGCGCTGTATCTGGCGATGTCCGAGGTCTCCAAGGGGATGACTGACGGCGATGAAAAGGCCGACAAGGGGGGGCGCAACGATGTGCGTCTGGCCAAGAACGACTGCGGTGTGGTTTACGAGTTGGCTCTGGATGCTGGATTTGTCGCCACCACGATGACGGGTCTGATCGCAGGCAAGCCGGTAGAGATCGCCGATGGTCCCTATGCGGGGCAAGAGTGCGATATCGACGGCATCGCCAATCCCGATAACCTGACCTTTATCCCCGGCTATAATACGCTGGTGATCGGCGAGGATACTGGCAAGGGCCATCAGAACGACGCGGTCTGGACGATGGATCTGGCCAAGGGAAATCTGGTGCGGGTGATGACCACGCCCTACGGGTCAGAGGCGACCTCGGTGGACTGGTATCCTAATGTGAACGGGCATGCCTACCTGATGACGGTCGTGCAGCACCCTTACGGCGAAAGCGACGCCGACAAGCTGATGGAGCCGGCGGATGCGCGGGCCTATGTCGGCTATCTCGGGCCGTTTCCGGCGGTGAAGTGATCAGCCTTGCAGGCGCAGGAGCAACGCGATGCCTGCCAAGATAACCGCCATGCCCATAAGTTGTCGCTTGCTTATGGGCTGGCGGAACACATAGCGCGAAACGGCGAGCGCAAAGATCATCTCGACCAGCGCCAGTGTGCGGATGTTGGCGGCAGAGGTCAGCGAAAAGCCGATGAACCAGAACTGCGAGGCAAAGGCACCGAGGAAACCCGCGCCCAGCGAGCCGCGCCAATGACTCAGGCTGCCAAACAGAGCAGCGCGGTTGAAAATGCCCAGATAGGTGGCAAGCATCAGGGATTGCAGCGCCAGCGAAAGCACAAGGATGGTAGTGGCGCGGATCAGGAAATCGCCCTCGGTCAGTGCGGTGATGCCGCCGCGAAAACCGATGGCCGAGATGCCGAACAAAAGCGCGGCGAACAGGCCGGTCGCGGCGGCGCGGCTCTCGCCCAGCAGTGCAGTGCCGGATTTGACCGTCATCAGCAGCACGCCTGCGGTGGCGAGGGCGATAGCGCTGAGCATCGGCGCGCTGAGGGGGTCGTGCAGGATCAGGGCGGCGGCGATGGCGACCAGCACCGGCTCGGTTTTCAGCCAAGCGGTGGTGACGGCGAAACTCCGGCTTTGCATCAGCAAGAGCATCAGCGCGGTTGCGGCGATTTGCGCCACTGCCCCCATGGCGGTGAAACCTATCGCGCGGACGGTCAGCGCGGGCAGGGGCTGGCCAGTGGCAAGGCTGACGAGCACAAGGAACAGCGCAGCAAACGGCAGGCCGTAAAGGAAGCGCACCTGCGTCGCGCCCAGCGTGCCGATGGCGCGGGTCAGGCTGGATTGCGCGGCATTGCGGGCGGTTTGGGCCGCTGCGGCGATCAGCGCGGCGGCGATCCAGAGCGCATGCTCACCCACGGATCAGCCGACCCAAACGCGTGATCCCCTCGTCAATCGCAGCTTCGTCAGCGCAGGAGAACGACAGCCGGATGGTGTTGCCGTTGCTACCGTCGGCGAAAAACGCGCGGCCGGGGACAAAGGCGACACGCTCGGTTTTAAGCGACTTCGCCAAGAGGTCGGCGCCGTCCATCGTTGCGGGCAGAGTGATCCAGACGAACATGCCGCCTTCCGGTTTTGTCCAGCTTACGCCCTCGGGCATCTCGCGCTTAAGCGCCGCCAGCATGTGGTCGCGCCGCGCGGAATAGACAGAGCGCAACCTTGCGACATGCGGTCCAAAGATGTCGCGTGCGACGCGGTGGGTGACGATTTGGTTGGCGGTCGAGGAGTGCAGATCGGCGGCTTGCTTCATCAGCACAAGGCGGCTGATCACCTCTTTGGCGGCGCAAACCCAGCCGACGCGCAGGCCGGGGGCCAGAGATTTGCTGAAGGACCCACAGTAAAGCGTGCGGCAATCCTCGATGCTGCCCTTGCGCGCGATTTCAAGCGCGAGGATCGGCGGGATCGCCTCGCCGTCATAGCGCAGGGTTTGATAGGCGGCATCCTCGACGATGGCGATGTCCAGCGCGTCGGCCAGATCAATCACGGCCTCGCGCGCGGCACGGGCAAGCGTCTCACCCGTTGGATTGGCGAAATCGACCGAGAGATAGGCGAATTTCACGCGGCCACCGGCGGCCTCGGCTGTGGTGCGGTAGTCTTCGGCGGTGCGGTTGCCCATCGGGTCAAGCCGGTCATAGGTCGGCTCATAGGCGTTATAGGCGCCCAAAGCTCCCAGATAGGTAGGCCAGCCACACAGCACGGTATCCTTGGGCGAGATCATCAGTTTGCCAAGGTAATCAAGCGCTTGCTGAGAGCCTGACGTGATAAGAATATTGTCGGCATCGCAGGGAACACCGATTGCCGCCATTTGCCCCGCGATCCAGTCGCGCAGGGGTTTGTAGCCCTCGGAGACCGAATATTGCAGCGCGGCGGTGGCTTGATCGCCCGACAGCACGTCGGAAAAAGCGGCGGCGAATTCGGCCTTGGGGAACAGCGCGGGGTCAGGAATACCGCCTGCAAACGAGATGATGTCGGGCTGATCCAGCAGCTTCAGCAATTCGCGAATTTCCGAGGCCTTCATCCGCGACGCGCGTGTCGCCAAGACTTGATTCCACTGCACGCCCGAGACTCCCCTCACATTTGGCGGGAATTTGATCCTGCAAGGGGGGTAAGTCAATAGTTGTGACCTATGACAGATCGAGGCGGCGCTGGCCATGAGGCAACGCGCGCTCTCCGCGATGGCCTTTGGAGTCGCTGGCCTCTTGGCATTTTTGGCTTCTGCCGTTAGAGCCTAGCGCAACACACGGAGCGGGGTGTGATCCCTGCTGGCTCTTCCGGCCGCCGATCCGCCGGATTTTCAGGTGTCCCGCACCACAAACGATGGAACTTCCATGATCTTGATGACGACGTACCGCCAGCAATGGCTTGGCAATATTCGAGGTGACCTTTTGTCGGGGCTCGTGGTGGCCCTGGCGCTGATCCCCGAGGCGATTGCGTTTTCGATCATCGCGGGGGTTGACCCCAAGGTGGGGCTCTATGCGTCGTTTTCCATCGCGGTGATCACCTCGATTTTTGGCGGCAGGCCGGGGATGATTTCGGCAGCGACGGCGGCGACGGCGGTGCTGATGGGCACTTTGGTGCGACAACACGGGTTGGATTATCTGCTGGCGGCGACGTTTTTGGCGGGGCTTTTGCAGGTCGGCATGGGGATCGCCAAGCTGGGCTTTGTGATGCGCTATGTCTCGAAATCGGTGATGACGGGCTTTGTCAATGCGCTCGCGATCCTGATTTTCCTCGCGCAGTGGCCCGAGATTGATCCGACCAAGGTGGGCTGGCTGACCTATGCAATGCTGGCGGCTGGATTAGCGATTATCTATCTGTTTCCGCGGCTCACAACGGTGATCCCCTCGCCTTTGGTGACCATCGTGGTGCTAACGGGGGTGAGCATGGCCTTTGGTCTGAATGTGCGAACGGTGGGGGACATGGGGCAGTTGCCCGATGCTTTGCCCTCGTTTCTGATCCCGAATGTGCCTTTCACGCTGGAAACATTGACGATCATCTTTCCTTATGCACTGGCCGTGGCGGTCGTGGGTTTGCTCGAAAGCCTGATGACGCAGCAAATCGTTGACGAGATGACCGACACCTCGTCCAAGCGCAATCAAGAGTGCATCGGGCAGGGCATCGCCAATACAGCGACCTCGTTTATCGGCGGCATGGCGGGCTGTGCGATGATCGGTCAGTCGGTGATCAACGTGAAATCCGGCGGGCGGGGGCGGCTTTCAACCTTTACGGCTGGCGTAATGCTGCTGATTTTCTGCGTGGGTTTGGGCAAATGGGTAAGCCAGATCCCGATGCCTGCGCTGGTGGCGATCATGATCATGGTGTCGATCGGGACGTTCTCTTGGGCGTCGATCGGCAATCTGCGCAGCCATCCGAAATCATCGTCGGTGGTGATGCTCGCGACGGTGGTTTCGGTTGTCTACACGCATAACCTTGCCATCGGGGTGCTGGTTGGGGTGCTGTTGTCGGGGATTTTCTTTGCCGCCAAGATCGCGCAACTGTTCGATGTGAAATCCAGCCTTTCGGCGGATGGGCTGGTGCGGACCTATACGGTGCACGGGCAGCTGTTCTATGGCTCGGTCGAGGATTTCACCCGTGCGGTTGATTTCCGCGAGCCGGCAAAGCAGGTGGTGATTGATGTCACCCACGCGCATATCTGGGATATTTCCTCGGTGCAGGCGATTGACAGTGCGGTGATGAAGCTGCGGCGGCGTGGGTTTACCGTGTCGATTTTCGGCATGAACGAAGCGACCGAGACGATCATGGACAAGTTGGCGATCCATGAC
>JAHEBX010000118.1 GCA_024642045.1 Pseudorhodobacter sp.
TTTGAAAATCCCTATTCCTTTAACGTGGCTGATATCGCCATCTTTGCGGGTGCGGTCGGTTTGGTGCTGTTTACCGGTCGTGGAACCGCCAAGCCGGGGCCCAAGCGACGAAAGACCCCGTGACGAGGGCGGATTGATAGGCTAAGACGAAACTCAAAGGGCTGGTGGAGGCTTACACGATGCGCTCAGCACAGGTTGTTCTTGCGATTGCGGCTTTGGCGCTGGTGGCGCTGACGGCTTGCGCGCGCGGTGACAAAGAGCCTCAGCTGATGAACATCCGTTCGACTTCTGGCGGGCCGGATGAATTCACGATCGTGCCGCCGAAGGCTTTGGCGATGCCCGAAAACCTGGCCGAGTTGCCCGACCCCACTCCGGGCGGCGTGAACCGCACCGATCAGCACCCGATTGACGATGCGGTTGCTGCGCTGGGTGGCAAGCCGAACACCTCGGGTCAGATCAGCGCAGGCGATGCGGCTTTGGTCAATTACGCCTCGCGCGCGGGGGTGGCAAACGGCATCCGCACGACGCTGGCCAGCGAGGATCTGGACTATCGGCGCAAGCATAACGGCAAACTGCTCGAGCGGTTGTTCGATTTGAACGTCTATTTCAAAGCCTATCGTCCTTATGCTTTGGACCAGTATCAAGAGCTGGCGCGTTGGCGCAAAGTGGGCGTGCGCACCCCTGCGGCGCCTCCAAAGGTTCAGCAGTAGCTTCGGCTGCGACACCGTGCGGCGTTCACAAGGGCGTCACACGCCTTGCGCCTCTGCGTAAAGTGGCTAGCTTGCCCTTCAGGTTTCCAACGGAGGACCGCGATGCTTCGCACCCTTGGCCGCAAGGTTTTTGGCGCTATTGCCCTAAGCTTGTTCGCTATGCCCGCCTTGGCCGATCAGGTCAGCCATTTCACGCTTGATAACGGTATGGAGGTGGTGGTGATCGAAGACCACCGCGCGCCCGTCGTCACTCAGATGGTCTGGTACAAGATTGGTCGTGCCGATGAGGCGCCCGGGCACTCCGGCATTGCGCATTTCTTTGAACATTTGATGTTCAAGGGCACCAAAGAGGTCGGCCCGAACGAATTTTCTGCCATCGTGGAAAAGCAGGGCGGCGATGACAATGCCTTTACCACCGAGGATTATACCGCCTTTTTTCAAAGGGTTGCCGCCGACAGGCTGGATCTGATGATGAAGCTAGAGGCGGACCGGATGGTCAACCTCAACATGTCTGAAGAAGATGTGAAAACCGAACGCGAGGTTATCCTTGAAGAACGCGGCCAGCGCGTTGACAGCGATCCGGGGTCGCTCTTGCAGGAACAAATGGGGGCGGCGCAGTTTCTGAACCACCCCTATGGAATCCCTGTGATTGGTTGGCGGCAGGAAATTGCAGCGTTGACCCGCGATGATGCAAATGCGTTCTACAAGGCCTATTACGCGCCCAACAATGCCATTCTGGTTGTGGCGGGCGACGTCGAACCTGCGAAAGTGCTGGCGATGGCAAAGGAACACTACGGCCCATTGCCGCCCTCGGACAAAATCAAGCCGCGCGTGCGCCCGCAAGAGCCGCCGCAACTGGCTGAGCGTCGTCTGGTGCTGCGCGATGAGCGCGTGGCGCAACCCTATGTTGCCCGCAGCTATCTGGCGCCCGAACGCAATTCTGGCGATCAGAAAGAAGCGGCCGCGCTGACCGTTCTGGCCGAGCTTTTGGGCGGGTCGGGAACGACCTCTGTCCTGACCCGCGCCTTGCAGTTTGACAGCCATGTCGCGGTCTATTCCTCGGCGTATTACACCGATGTTTCTGTTGACCCTGACAGCTTTGGTCTGGTCGTCGTGCCCGCGGATGGCGTTAGTCTGGCCGATGCAGAGGCCGCAATGGACAAGGTCATCGATCAGTTCCTAAAAGACGGCCCCAAACCTGAGGATTTCGCTCGTATCAAGACGCAGATCCGCGCCTCTGAAATCTATTCGCGTGATTCCGCTGGCGGTCTGGCGCGGACCTATGGCGCGGCTCTCGCTACGGGCCTGACCGTGCAAGATGTGCAGGATTGGCCCACCGTGCTGCAATCGGTGACGCCCGAAGATGTGATGGCCGCCGCGCATAAAGTTCTGAACCGAAACAATGCCGTAACAGGCTGGTTGGCCACGCCGGAGGCTGCACAATGATGCTGCGTATCGCTTTGTTCATGCTCGCGCTTGCGACTCCGTTGCGGGCCGAAATCAACATCCAGCAAGTCACCTCACCTGGCGGGATCAAGGCCTGGTTGGTCGAGGATCATGGGATCCCGTTCACCTCACTTGCGATTGATTTCAAGGGTGGCACCTCGCTGGATGCCAAGGGGAAACGTGGTGCGGTCAATCTGATGACGGCGTTGATCGAAGAGGGCTCTGGCAAGCTCGACAGTCAGGGCTTTGCCGCGGCGCGCGATGCGCTGGCCGCTGATTTCAAGTTTTCTTCCGATCAAGATGCGGTTTCGGTCTCGGCCAAGTTTTTGACCGAGAACCGCGATCAGGCAATGGCCCTGCTGCATGATGCGCTGGTCAACCCGATTTTTGATCAGGCTTCAGTCGACCGCGTACGCGAGCAGGTCTTGTCGGGTCTGCGTTCGGATGCAAAAGACCCATCGACAATTGCTGCCAACCTCGAGCGCGCGCGCACTTTTGGCGACCACCCCTATGGGTCGGACGGCTCTGGCACGATTGAAAGTGTCACAGCGCTGACGCGTGACGATATCATTGCGGCGGCCAAGGAGTCGATGGCGCTTGATCGTATCACCGTGGGGGCTGCGGGCGACATCACGGCAGAGCAGTTGGGCGCTCTTCTTGACACATTGTTTGCCGGATTGCCGGCTACGGGTGCGCCGCAGCCGGGGCGGGTCGTCCCCATGATCAAGGGTGGCATCACGGTGCAAAGCTTCCCCGGTCCGCAATCGACAGTGATGTTCGGGCAGGGCGGGATCAACTTTGATGACCCAGATTACTATGCCGCTTCGATCTTGAACGAGATCATCGGCGGCGGTCGCTTTACAGCGCGGCTGATGACCGAGGTGCGTGAAAAGCGCGGGCTGACGTATGGGATTGGCACCTCGCTTGCAAATTTCAACCATTCTGAAGTGCTGCTTGGGCAGTTTAAAGCCAGCAACGACAAGGTGGCCGAGGCGATCAAGGTGATCCGCGAGCAATGGGCGCTTATCGCCCAAAAGGGCGTCAGCCAGCAGGAATTGGACGACGCCAAGACCTATAGCACAGGGGCCTATCCCTTGCGGTTTGACGGAAACAGTCGGATCGCATCGATTCTTGTCGGCATGCAGACATTGGGCCTGCCCGCCGATTACCCCAAGACCCGCAATGCGCGGATCGAAGCGGTGACTCTGGATGACATCAAGCGTGTGGCCGCCCGGCTGATCCAGCCCAAGGATCTGCATTTCGTCGTGGTGGGCCAGCCTACGGGCGTGGTTGACGAGTAACCGAATCTATGGCCCCGCACGGGTGAACCTGCTAGGATTGGGGGTATGACAGTTCATGCCCCCAATATACGGCCCATAATCCGGCCTTTGGACGAATCCGCGATCAACCGCATTGCTGCGGGCGAGGTGGTGGAACGGCCTGCTTCTGCGGTCAAAGAACTGGTCGAAAACGCGCTGGATGCGGGGGCGCGGCGCATCGCGGTCGAGTATTCGGCGGGTGGCAAGGTATTGATCCGCGTAACCGATGATGGTTGCGGCATGACGCCGGACGATCTGCCTCTGGCCGTGGCGCGGCATGCGACCTCCAAGATCGACGGCTCTGATCTGCTGAACATCCGGTCTTTCGGTTTTCGCGGCGAGGCTTTGGCGAGCCTTGGCGCCGTCGGGCGGCTGACGATCACGTCGCGCGCCGATGGTGGCGAGGGCGCAAGCCTGACGGTTGCGGGTGGGCGGATGGCGGCGGTCAAACCTGCGGCTGCAGTGCGGGGCACGGTGATTGAGCTGCGCGATCTGTTCTATGCCACGCCGGCGCGGCTGAAATTCCTGCGCTCGGATCGGGCCGAGGCGCAGGCGATGGCCGAAGTGATCAAGCGGCTGGCGATGGCAGAGCCGCAAGTCGGCTTCACCCTATCCGAAGTGGCGGATGGCGCGGCGCCACGGGTGATCTTTCGCGCCGATCCGCTGTCTGGTGACTTTTTCGAGGCCTTGCACGGGCGGCTCGGCAATGTGCTGGGCCGAGATTTCATCGACAATGCGCTTAAGATCGATATCGAGCGTGAGGGGATGCGACTGTCGGGCTATGCAGCGTTGCCAACCTATTCGCGGGGCTCGTCGGTGCAGCAGTTTGTCTGCGTCAATGGTCGCCCCGTGCTTGATCGCGCTTTGCTGGGTGCGCTGCGGGTGGCCTATTTCGACTTTCTGTCGCGCGATAGGCATCCTGCCGCGGTGCTGAACCTGACGTGCGATCCCGAGCGGGTGGATGTGAATGTGCATCCTGCGAAATCCGAGGTGCGCTTTCGCGAGCCCGAGGCCGCGCGCAGCCTGATTATCACTGGTCTGCGCACCGCATTGTCACAGGCGGGACACCGCGCCAGCACGACCGTGGCCGATGCCACATTGGCCGCGATGCGACCAGAGGCGCCGCGCGTCTATCAGATGGACCGCCCCTCGCAGACCAGCCTTGCGCGTGGTTTTGCCTATCAGGCGCCCGTGGCGATCCCCGGATTTGCCGAGGCTCCGGCTGCGCGGGTCGAGCCTGCCTTGGGAGAGGTCGATCTGCCCCTCGGCGCGGCGCGCGCGCAGGTGCACGAGAATTATATCATTGCTCAGACAGCACGCGGCATGGTGATCGTTGATCAACACGCGGCGCACGAGCGGCTGGTTTATGAACGTTTGAAACGTCAGATGGCCGAGACAGGGGTCAAGGCGCAGGCGCTGTTGATCCCTGAAATCGTCGATCTTTCGCCCAGCGATGCCGCGCGGCTTTTGGCGATGGCCGACGATTTGGCGGCACTTGGTCTGAGCATCGAAGCCTTTGGCGGCAATGCCGTTGCCGTGCGCGAGACGCCTGCGATTTTGGGTAACGTCTCGGCCAAGGCGCTGCTGGAGGATATTCTGGACGAACTTTCTGACCTAGGACACAGCCAGTCCTTGCAGGCAAAAATGGAGGCGATCCTCAGCCGGATGGCCTGCCACGGGTCGATCCGCTCGGGGCGTCAGATGCGCGCCGAAGAGATGAACGCGCTGCTGCGCGAGATGGAGGCGACGCCGCATTCGGGTCAGTGCAACCACGGGCGGCCGACCTATGTGGAATTGCAACTCCATGACATCGAAAGGCTGTTTGGTCGGCGATGATTACTCTGTTCGGTCAAAGTTATGCGTGGAATTCGCCCGAAGTGCTGGTCATCGCCGGAGCCTTGTTCGTTGTGGTTTTCCTCTTGGCCTTGATCCTGCGCGCGGCGGGGCGCTCGGCGACGATGGCGGCACCGCTCATGCGCGAGATCGGGTGGCTCGGCAGCCGAGTGCAGGCGCTGGGCGAAGGGCAAGAGCGGCTTGCGGGCGGTTTGCATCATGTTTCCGAGACACAGTCCCATAGTCAAACCGCCATGCTGCAACTGATGGAAAAGCGTCTGGCCGAGGTGCAGCGCGCGATGGGTGAGAGCCTGAACGGCACTGCGACGCGCACCGCCCACAGCCTGGGCGAGTTGCAGCAGCGGCTGATGACCATCGATAAGGCGCAGGCAAATATCGAAAAGCTTTCGGGTAACGTTTTGAACTTGCAGGATATTCTGGCGAACAAGCAGGCGCGCGGAGCCTTTGGTGAGATCCAGCTGAACGATATCGTGCAAAAAGCGCTGCCTGCCGACGCTTACTCGATGCAGGCGACGCTCTCGAATGGCAAGCGCGCGGACTGTCTGATCCACCTGCCCAACCCACCTGGCCCTATTGTCATCGACGCGAAATTTCCGCTTGAGGCCTATGAGGCCCTGCGTCGCGCTACGACGCCGCGCGAATTGACCGAGGCGCAGGCGCAACTGCGCGCTGCGGTGCGGGTCCATATCAAGGCGATTTCCGACAAATACATCCTTGATGGTGAAACGGCGGACGGTGCGCTGATGTTCCTGCCCTCCGAGGCCGTCTATGCCGAGTTGCACGCAAATTTTCCCGAAGTGGTGCGTGATGGTTTTACCGCTCGGGTCTGGATTGTTTCGCCCACCACCTGCATGGCGACGCTGAACACCATGCGCGCGGTTTTGAAGGATGCGCGGATGCGCGAACAGGCGGGGGCAATCCGATCAACCCTGCGCCAGTTGCACCGGGATGTGGAGTTGGTGGTTGAACGGGTCGAGAAACTCTCGACTCATTTCAACCAGGCGCGCAGCGATCTTGAGGGCATTACCACCGCCGCCGAGCGCGCCGGAAAGCGGGCAGCGCGGTTGGATAACTTTGATTTTGAAGAGTTAAATCCTAACGACCCCACGCCCATTCTTGGACCGCAGGCTGCGGAATGATCCGCCATCTGACAGCCGCCGATTACCGCGAGATGCCTTGGGCCAATGGGAAAGGTGTCACGGTCGAGATGCTGCGGATTGAGGCTGGGGGCAACTTGGTCCTGCGCCTGTCGCGTGCGAGCGTGGTTGAAGATGGCGATTTTTCGATCTTTCCGCAGATCGAGCGCAATCTGACTGTGATCTCTGGCCCGGGTTTCAAGCTTGCGGGTGGGGGTTTTCAACTTGAAGCGCAACCCCTCATCCCAGTGGCTTTTGCCGGCGATCTGCCGCTGCGGGCTGTTGAAGTGACTGCGCCCAGCGATGATTTCAACGTTATGACGGCGCGCAGCCTGCCGCGACCACACGTCGGCGTTCACATGACACCCCAGACGATTGAGGCGGGCGGAGGACTGGCGCTTTTTGCGCTTGGCGTAGGCAAAGTCAACGAATCGCACCTCGCCCAACACGACCTGATCGTGACAGATCAGGCCGCGCGTATTGATGGGCCGTTCATTGTGGTGCGGCTTGCCGAGGGCGCGGGCATCAGATTTTGAACAACGGCTGCAAAAGTCGCGGCAGCAGCGCGTTAAAGCGCAGCGGGGCGTCGGTGGCAGCAAGGCAGATGCAGGGCTCGCCCTCTTCGGCGATGGGTGTGTGTTCCAGTTCTTCGGTGGCAACCTCAAGATCGCCTACGCCGAAACGGTCAGTATCATCACGGAATGCCCCTTGCAGCACCAGCGTCAGCTCGGTGCCGCGGTGGCCGTGGTCAGGCACGGCCTGACCCGCAGGGATATAAAGCAACCGCGCCGAGGCACCTTTGCTGGTGGGCAATATCGCTTGGCGAACGCCATTCCCCAGCGACTTCCAACGCACTGTCTCAAGATCGCCCCCGACGTAATCAGCCAAGGGACCGGCAAAAAAACCGCGCGGTTTTGGCGGGCGGATTGCCTCTGGTGCCTCGAGCCGCGCCAAAGTGGCGGCCAGTGAGCCTGCTGCCATCGCGCAGGGCTCGCTGCTCAGAACGGCCCCCCCGACCGCTTCGAAGGCGCCCAGCTGCGCACGGCAGTCGTCGCACATCGAAACATGGGTTGCCACAACGAGGCTGAACGCCTCGGGCAGGGTTCCGGCCGCGTAGGCGATCATCATGGAGTCGGAAAGGTGGTGTCGGATGGTCATTGTGTCCTCAGGTCATCTTCTGGCGCAAACGATCCAGCGCCAGTCGGATCCGCGATTTGATCGTGCCCAAAGGCAGACCGGTTTCGGCGGCGATTTCGGAATGGGACAGATCGCCGTAAAAAGCGCGCTGTACCAGAATGCGTTGTTTTTCAGGCAGTTCAGCAATCGCGGCGGCAAGCCGGTTGGTTTCTTGTGCCGCTTCATAGACCTCGGCCTGATCAGGTTCGTCTTCGGAAGCCCAGGGCAGGTCTTCGGGTTCGGGACGGCGGTCGCGTCGCGCGATGTCAATGCGGCGGTTGCGCGCTATGGTGAACACCCAGGTCGCCACGCTGGCGCGCGAAGGGTCAAATTGCGCAGCCTTGCGCCAAACGGTTGCCATTACGTCTTGGGCGCAATCCTCGGCAATGCTGGCGTCACTGCCGGCCTTGATCAGAAACCCTTTCACGCGTGGGGCAAAATGGGAAAACAGCTCGGCGAAAGCCTGCCTGTCTTGTTTGTCGCGCACGGCAAGCATCCGCTCTGTCCAATCTGTCTCTTTCGCTGTCACAGTCACGCGCGCCTGCCTTTTGCCTGCTTCCTTGGTTCGCTTGTGGTCAAGCGGCCATAGCGCAGGATAATTTCCTGCGCCATTGATGGGAGAGATCTGGTCAAGGTCAAGCAACATATCACAGTTACGCGGGCCGGTCGCAGTTGGATCACTTTTGCGAAAGTGATCCATCCTTTGATGCGCGGCGTAACCTTCTAAACAGTCAGACCGGGGAAGTTCATGCCTTTCGACAAATCGACCTCCAACCGCCGCCGTATTGCCGTGGTTGGCGCCGGCATCTCCGGAATGGCCGCAGCACATCTGCTGGCTCAGGACCACGAGGTGACGCTGATCGACTCTGAGCCGCGCCTTGGCGGGCATGCCCGTACCGTGATCGCGGGCAAGCGTGGTGATCAGCCCGTGGACACGGGGTTCATTGTTTTTAACAAAGTGAACTATCCTCATCTGCTGGCTTTGTTTGAAAAGCTGGATGTGCCATTCGTCAAAAGCGATATGAGCTTTGGCGCTTCGATTGCGGGCGGGCGGGTCGAATACGCGTTGCGCACGCTCGACAGTCTGTTCGCGCAGCGGCGCAATCTGGTAAATCCTGCGTTTTTGCGCATGTGCCGCGACATCGTGCATTTCAACAAGAATGCGGCGGCGCTGGCACGCGACCCTGCGCTGACGATTGGAGGCCTGTTGGCGGCGCTTGGGACAGGGGCTTATTTTCGCGACTATTACCTGCTGCCGCTGTCGGGGGCGATCTGGTCGACCCCCAGCAACGGCATCATGGATTTCCCTGCGCAGGCGCTTGTGCAGTTCTTTCAGAACCACGCGCTGATGCAGCTGAGCGACCAGCACCAATGGTATACCGTGCAGGGCGGGTCGATCCAATACGTCAGCCGTTTGCAGGCCGAGTTGCTGCGCCAAGGCGTAGGCATTCGACTGGATGCGCCCGTGGCAGGTATCCGACGCGAGGCGGGTCTGGTGCAACTGCGCCATCAGGGGGCGGAATGGGAAGAGTTTGACGATGTGGTGATGGCGACGCATTCCGATATCAGCCTTGCCCTGCTGTCTGATCCGACCCCTGCCGAGCGCGCAGCCCTTGCCGCCGTGCGCTATCAGCCTAATCGCGCGGTGCTGCATGCCGATACGAATATGATGCCCAAATTGCGCAAATGCTGGAGTTCTTGGGTCTATGCCGAACCCGCAGGTCCGCGGCCAGAGCGGATTGATCTGACCTATTGGATGAACTCGCTTCAGCCCATCCCGCAGAATGATCCGATGTTCGTCACGCTGAACTCAAATCGCCCGATCCGGCAAGAGTTGATCTATGATGAGGTAACTTTTCACCATCCGGTCTACGATCTGGCGGCAATTGCAGCGCAGGGGCAGATCAAGGCGATGAACGGCACAAACAATACCTGGTTCTGCGGCGCCTGGCTGGGCAGTGGCTTTCACGAGGACGGTTTTGCCTCGGCTGTCGATGCGGTGGCGGCGATGCGCCGCGCCTACGAGACACGGCAGGCGGCATGAGCGGGCCTGATCATATTGCGGGCACCACCTATCACGGGCGGCGCGGGGCTGTCAGCAATGCCTTTCACTACGGCGTCGACTATGTGCTGATTGACCCTGAAAGCGATCGGGGGCCGGCGCTGTTTTCGCGCAACCGTGGCAATCTGACCTCGCTTTGGGATGTCGATCACGGTGGCAGCCCAAAGCAGGGCCGTGGCGTGACCTGGTGTCGCGAGGTATTGGCGGCCCACGGTCTGCCCGCGCCCGACCGGATCGAGCTTTTGGCCCAGCCGCGCGTGCTTGGTCATGTGTTCAACCCGGTGTCGTTTTGGCTGTGCTGGGGGGCAGGCGGGTTGCAGGTGGTGGTGGCCGAAGTGTCGAACACCTATGGCGATCGGCACAGCTATCTGTGCTATCGCGACGATTTGGCGCCGATGCGCGCCGACGATACCGTGACCGCGCGCAAGGTGTTCTATGTCTCGCCATTTCAACCGGTGGCGGGGGAGTATGCCTTTCGGTTTGACATCACGGATGCTCATGTCGGCATCTGGATCGATTACTCCAGCGAAAACGGCAGCCTGATCGCCACGCTGACGGGCAAACGCAGGCCGCTGACCAATCGCGCAATTCTGCTGGCCGGCCTGCGCCGCCCCTTTGGCTCGCGCCGCGTGCTGTCACTGATCCATTGGCAGGCGCTGGTTCTGTGGTGGAAGGGCGCCACGTTCCGTAACCGCCCGCAGCCCCCGCTGGACGAGGTCTCGCGATGACCGACAGGCTCTGGCCATGGTCGCTGTTCGCGGCGCTGATCGCGGCGGCAGGATTGCCGATCTATATCAACGCGCCCAAGTTCTATGTCGACAGCTATGGCGTCAGCCTTGCCAGCCTTGGCGCCATGCTGGCGATGTTGCGGCTGCTCGATGTGGTGCAGGACCCGTTCTTTGGCGGCCTGGTGGATCGCTTGGGCGCGGGGCGTAGCAAAGCGGTCGCGGCTGCGGCA
>JAHEBX010000119.1 GCA_024642045.1 Pseudorhodobacter sp.
GAGGTATCCCAGTCGGGATAGTTCAGGTTTACTGTCCCCGCCCGCAACCGCCGCGCCACGCCGCGCGCCTCGTCCACCGGACCCGCGATATAGGCGGCCAGCCCGTAAACGGTGTCATTCGCCATCCGCACCGCATCGTCGATGGTGTCATAGGGCAGGATCGCAAGGACAGGCCCAAAGATTTCCTCTTTGGAAATCGTCATCTCATTTTGCACATCGCCAAAAATCGTCGGCCGCGCAAACCAGCCTCGGTTCAGCCCCGCAGGGCGCCCGACGCCACCGCATACCAAGGTCGCTCCTTCGTCGATGCCGGTCTGAATCAGCCGTTGCACCTTGTCGAACTGCGCCTTTGAGATCAGCGGCCCCATCCCCGTCGCCTCATCGCGCGGATCACCAACCACTATCGCCTCGGCTGTGGCTTTTGCCACCGCCAGCGCCTGAGCCTGTTGGTCACGCTGCACGAACATCCGTGTCGGCGCATCGCAAGACTGGCCCGTATTGGCCATGATCGCAGAAACGCCCGCCGCCACAGCCGCATCCAGATCGGCAGAAGGCAGAATGATATTGGCCGATTTTCCGCCCAATTCCTGCGCCACCCGCTTGACTGTGGGCGCGGCTGCCGCCGCCACCGCCGTGCCCGCACGGGTCGAGCCGGTAAAGGACACCATATCGACCGCCGGGTGCGACGACATCCGCGCGCCGACTTCTGGCCCCGTGCCGTTCACAAGGTTGAAAACGCCCGCAGGCACGCCAGCGTCGTGACAGATCTCGGCAAACAAGATCCCCGACAAAGGCGCAATCTCGGAAGGTTTCAACACCATTGTGCAGCCGGCTATCAGCGCAGGCGCCACCTTGCAGGCGATCTGGTTCATTGGCCAGTTCCACGGCGTGATCAATGCGCAAACGCCGATGCCTTCGTGCACGATGCGCGTGGTGCCGCGCGAGTATTCCCAAGCCATCTCTTCGGCGGCCTTGATCGTCGCCTCGATATGCACCTGCCCCGCCCAAGCCTGCGCACCGCGCGCCCATTCAATCGGCGCCCCCATCTCGGTGCTCATCGCCTGCGCCAATTCCTCGTAGCGGGCGTTGTAGATCGTCAGGATCTGCTTGACCAAATCGATGCGCTTTTGCACCGGCCAAACCGTATAGGCATCAAAGGCCGCCCGCGCCGCCAGAATGGCCGCGTCAATATCGGTCTCGTCGCCAAGCGCTACCTCGGCCACGATTTCCTCGGTGGCAGGGTTTTCCACGCCCATACGAGCGGCCGAATGCGGCGCAACCCAAGCGCCGTTGATGTAGAACTTGCCCAGATTTTCAGAGATCATCGCACCCTCACGAGAAATAGATGTTGTATTTCGCGCGGATGATAGCGTCGATTTCAGGATCGATCCGGCGGCCCGCGCGCGCAAGGATAGCGTTCTTCCGCGCGATGGCGGTGTCAAGCAGCAAAGGCTTTCCGGCCTCATTCCACTCTTTCGGCGACATCCGGTTGCCGACGTTGGGATAGATATATTCGGTCTGCATCAGCTTGAGCGTCTGATCTGATCCGAGGTAGTGGCCCGGCCCGCCAAGGCAAACCTGTCTCATCGCGTCAAGGCTGGTGGTGTCCGGCGTCACGTCGATGCCGCGCACAAGCCGCATGGCCTGGCCCAAAAGGTCATCGCCGAGCACAAGGCTTTCAAGGCAGAATCCCAACAGCGACGCATGCATGCCCACCGCCTCGTAGCACATGTTCAACCCCGCAAGCCCTGCCAGCGCGTTCGTGATGCCCTGCTCCCATCCGGCCTGCATGTCGGGCAGCTTGCTGTCGGAAATGCCGCTCGCGGCCCCGCCCGGCAGATCATAGAATCGGTGCATCTGCGCACAGCCCGCCGTCAGCAAGGCCTGCTCCGCCGACCCTCCCGACATGGCGCCTGTGCGCAAGTCGGAGACAAAAGGCCATGTCCCAAAGATGCAGGGCGCGCCCTTTTTGATCGCATTGGCATAGACAACTCCCGCAAGGCATTCCGCCACCGCCTGCACGATCGTCAGCGCAATCGGTGCCGGCGAGGTCGCCCCCGCCTGACCTGCCGAAAGCAACAGCATCGGCATGCCGCGGCGGATGCAGTCCTCCATCGTGATGCAGCTTTCTTCGGCGAACTTCATCGGAGGGACGACAAAGCAGTTCGAGTTCGACACAAAGGGTCGCTCCAGCCATTTTTCTTCGCCGCCCGCCACGGTGTAGAGCATGTCAAAACAGGCCGCGACATGGCTTGGATCGCTGAACGAGGTGCCCACATGCTTGGTGGTGCCCGACAGGCAGCCGTAGAGCGTGTTCAGGTCCATCTCTTGGTTGTCGACCACATCGCGGCAGACCATAGTGCGTTGATAAAAATGGATATTATCCAGATTATCGACCAGCCGCGCCGCGTCATAGAGATCTTGCGCGGTGCTCTCGCGATAATCGAGGCTGATCGGGTCGACGATATGCACCGCCGCCCCTGCCGTTCCGAAATGCACATTCGTGCCCGACAGGTGCAGGTCATGCTTAGGGTCGCGCGCGTGCAGTGTGATGTTGCGTGCGGCCACCGCCAGCATATCTTCGACCAGCGCGCGCGGAAAGCGGATGCGACCGTCGTCACCTTGCACCGCGCCCGCCTCGGTCAGCAGTTTGACGCCCGACGGCGGCGCTTGGCTCAAACCGATCTCCTCAAGCGCCTGCAAAGCGCTTTCATGGATCTGCGCGACGGCCGCATCGGTCAGCGGGCGGTATTGGCCCCCCGGCATCCCCGGACGCACAGGGCGCATTTCATCTGACAAAGGCGCCGCACGCAACGCAACGCGCGCGCCACGCCCACCCGCACGTCTTGCGCGCGATGGCTCACAAATCTCTCCGATATCCGTCATAGCTGGCCTCTTCCCTGATCTGATATGGTCCGCTGACATCGCCAATCGCGACACAGCCCCCATGACCAAAGGCAAGTGGCCCTTGGGTCATGGTCTTGAAATCTCGGCCAGATACCAATTGATGAAGCGCTGCGTTTGCGCCTCCATCGGCGCAATTGGTCCGGGCTGATAGTAATGCGAGCGCACACCGCGCGCCGTGGTCTCGATGATCGCCTTGTCCTCAAGTGACGTGACGTGCCAAAGCCAGGTCAGCGCCTCAAGGTCATAGTCCTGCCCCTCGACGGCATCGGCATCGACGACCCATGAAATCTCCATATCGCACGCGTCGATACCTCTGGGCACAAAGCGATAGATCACCCCATGATCAGGATAGGCCGCCATATAAGACAGCCCACCGAAATGCAGCGAGGTCACGCCGCCGTCGAAATCGGTGAACTGCCCCATCAGAGGCGCAAGCGGGCCACCGTCCTGACTGGCGGATTTGACGCCATCTTTCAGCGCATAGCGATACGACCGGATTGCCTCGCGCCCCGAGGCCGAGGTTTCCCAAGGCGAGCCTTCCATGATGCAAAGCCCCAGCGCTTGGGTGCGTGCGGCCATCGCCGCATTCAACGCGTCAATCTCTTCGGGTGGTTGTTCCAACACATGGGTCTGCGAAAATTCGGGATGAGCGGGGCTGCAGTGATAGCATTCGACATAGTTCTCGATCGCCAGTTTCCAGTTGGCCGCAATCGGATAGGTCTTGCGTGCTACGATCTTGGCTTTGGCCCAGCCATAGACGCCGACGGTCTGCGCGATCATCTCCTCTGCCTGCGAAAAGTCCAGAGGTTCGGCGGCAAAGGTGATGAACACCAGCCCCTCATGGCAAAGCAGCTGCAGCTTATGCAAACCGTAAGCCGCGCGGTCGAAATCCTTCGGCATCACCCGCGCGGTTTTCAGCGCCCCGTCAATCGCGTAGGTCCAGGCATGATAGGGGCAGGTAAAGCTGCGTGCATTGCCCTTTTGACTGGGGCAGACGCCGGCGCCCTTATGACGGCACAGATTGAGCATGGCGTGCAGCGCGCCCTCGCCGTCGCGGGTCAGGATCACCTCTTCACCAGCCATTTGAAAGAGTTCAAAATCAAAGGGTTGCGGAACGATGCTCTCATGGCCCAAACAATGCCAGTGGCGACGGAAAAGCCTGTCGAGTTCAAGCTGATAGATCGAGGGATCAAGATAAAACGCCTGGGCCAACCCGGAACCCGGCTCATAATCGGACACAAGTGCCGACAGCCCAAACGGGCTGGCCTGCATCTGGTTCGGGTTCAGGGCGGTGTTCATCGCTTTACTCATCTCACATCCTCTTGCACTGGCGGGCGCGTTTGCCGCAATCGCAAGAGTTTAGGCGGGTTTCGGTCCGATTTGGAGGCCTAGAAAGGGCCGTTCTGTGTCAACTCACTCTTTGTTGTTATTGGCGCACACGTTCCGATTTGGGGTCGTACATCGGGACAAGGCTGGCTTCGGCCGCATGGCGCACGCCTGCAACCTCGATCTGATAGTGACTGGCCAGAACGTCGGCCTCGGTTTCACCGCGACACGGCACATAGCCCATGCCAATGGCCCCCCCCAGAAAGTGGCCGTAGTTGCCCGAGGTTACCGGCCCCACGATCTTGCCATCGCGCACGATTGCCTCGTTATGAAACAGCAAGGGCTCGGGGTCTTTCAGCTTGAACTGCACCATGCGGCGATCAAGACCCGCCTCGGCTTTGCGCAAGACTGCATCGCGGCCAACAAAATCAGGCTTTTTCATCCGCACGGCAAAGCCAAGACCTGCTTCAAGCACATGGTCCTCATCGGTGATGTCGTGGCCAAAGTGACGATAGCCCTTCTCGATCCGGCAGCTGTCCAGCGTGTGCAAACCGCAGAGTTTCAGGCCAAGATCAGCCCCCGCCTCGTCCAGCGTCTCAAAAACATGCGCTGTCTGGTCGGCACTGACGTAAAGCTCCCAACCCAGCTCGCCCACATAGGTGACGCGATGTGCCCGCGCGATCCCCATGCCGACCTCAATTTCGCGCATGGTTCCAAAGGGATGGGCTGCATTGCTAAAGTCGTTCGGGCTGACCTGTTGCATCAGATCGCGCGCCTTTGGCCCCATCAGGCAAAGCACTGATTCGGCGGCCGTCACATCCGTGATCACCGCAAAAGCCTCGCCCAGATGGCGGCGCAACCAAGCCAGATCGCGCTGCAGCGTCGCCCCCGGAACCACGGCCAGATAGGCTGTGGGCGACAGACGGGTGATGGTCAGATCGCTTTCAATGCCACCGTTGCGGTTCAGCATCTGTGTATAGACGACGCGCCCCACGGCCACATCCATCTCGTTGCCGCACATCCGGTTCAGAAAGGCACAGGCGTCGCGCCCCTCGATGCGGATCTTGCCGAAAGAGGTCATGTCGAACAGGCCAACCCCCGTCCGCACGGCCATATGCTCGGCGCGCTGGTTGTCGAACCAATTCTGCCGCTTCCAGCTGTAGTGGTACTCGCGCTCTTGGCCCTCATTGGCGAACCAGTTCGCCCGCTCCCAACCCGCGACCTCGCCAAAGACCGCGCCGCGTGCTTTGAGCTGCTCGTGGATCGGCGAGCGGCGCACCCCGCGCGAAGTCGTCATCTGGCGATAGGGAAAGTGATCGGCGTAGAGCAAGCCCAGCGTCTCGGACACCCGTTCCTTCAGATATTTGCGGTTCTTCTGGAAGGGCTGGGCGCGACGCACGTCCACTTCCCACAGATCAAAAGGGGCCTCGCCTTGCGTGATCCAATGCGCAAGCGCCATACCCGCGCCGCCCGATCCGGCAATACCAACCGAATTATACCCCGCCGCGACCCAATAGCCGCCCAGCTCTGGCGCTTCGCCAAGATAGTAGCGGTCATCGGGCGTAAAGCTTTCAGGGCCGTTAAAGAATGTGTGTATGCCTGCGGTCTGGAAAAGCGGCAGACGATCCATTGCCTTTTCCAGGATCGGCTGGAAATGGTCCCAATCCTCGGGCAGCGTGTCGAACATGAAATCCTCGCGGATACCATTCATCCCCCAGGGTTTCGCCTTGGGCTCGAAGGCCCCTATCATCATTTTCCCTGCGTCGGATTTATAATAGGCACATTCATCGGGCACCCGCAGCACGGGCAAATGGCCCAAGCCCTGAACCGGCTCGGTGATCAGATAGAAATGCTCGCAAGCATGCAGCGGCAAGGTCACACCGCTCGCCTCTGCCAGATCGCGCCCCCACATCCCGCCACAGTTCACGACCACATCGCTGTCAATATGCCCCGGCTCGCCATCCGTGCCGATATAATCGACCCCGGTGACGCGGCCATTGGACTTGGTCACGCCAACCACCTTGGTATGCTCGAAAATCTGTGCGCCCTGCATCCGCGCACCCTTGGCCAGCGCCATCGCGATATTGGCCGGATCGCACTGCCCGTCCAGCGGCAGATGCACCGCCCCCACCACATCACCGACATTCAGATGCGGATACATCGCCTTGGCCTCGCTGGGCGAGATTTCCTGCACATCGACATCAAAAATCCGCGCCACAGTCGCCTGACGCAGAAGTTCCTCGTGCCGCGCCGGCGTGAGTGCGACCGAGATGCTGCCGACTTGCCGCATCCCCGTCTCAACCCCGGTCTCAGCCGCCAGTTTGACATAGAGATCCGCCGAATATTTGGCCAAACGGGTCATATTGGCAGAACCGCGCAGCTGGCCGATCAGACCAGCCGCATGCCATGTCGTGCCAGAGGTCAGCTGCTTGCGCTCGAGCAGCACGACATCCGTCCAGCCCATCTTCGCCAGATGATAGGCCACCGAGCAGCCCGAGACTCCGCCCCCAATCACCACCGCCCGCGCTTTGCTTGGCACTTTAGCCATGGCTCATCCTCTCTCGATAATTATCCCTGATGGCGCAGAAGGCCCACCCCCGCCCGTTGTCACGCGCGAATACGTTCGTTTTTAGCATCCCAAAGCGGCGCATCGGCCTGCACGACGGCCGGATGGCGCTGGCCGAAAATTTCGACCTCAACGCCTGTGCCTGCCACGTTCAGGTCGTCGCGCAACATGCCAAGGCCGATGCAGGCGCCGACGCGGTGACCGAAATAGCCGCTGGTCACCTCGCCGACGACATGACCTTCGTGCCAGATTGTCGCCATATAGGGCGGGTCGAAGTCACCCGCCGAGATCACCAAGGTGCAGAAAGATTTGGTGACCCCACGCTGCTTTTCCGCCGCCAGGGCGTGCTTGCCGCGAAACTCGGGTTTGGTCCAATCGACAAACCGTTCCAGCCCGCCTTGCAAGACAGTATAGTCGGTCGAAAGATCACCCTTCCACGCGCGATAACCCTTTTCGATCCGCAGCGAATTCAGCGCGAACATGCCAAAGGGCTTTAACCCCATAGGCACCCCGGCTGCCATTACGGCATCCCAAACGGCTGGGGTATCGGCCAGACGTGAATGGATCTCCCAGCCCAATTCACCGGCAAAAGACACCCGCATCAGGAACACCTCGCGTCCCGCGACGTGGGCGGTCTGAAACGTCAGCCAGCCCTTGCTCAGATCGGCGTCCGAAACGCTTGCCAAAATCTCGCGCGCCTTGGGGCCAGTCAGGATTTGCGTCGACCACTCGTTGGTGGCCTCGGTCAGGGTCAGCTCCGGCTGCAGGTGTTGGCGCAGCCAGTCGCCGTCATGCAGTTGCGCGGTGGCAGCAGTGATCAGCAGCAGCTCGTCCTCACCCAGCCGCGCCACCGACATCTCGGTCACGATGCGGCCCGCGTCGTCAGCGAAATAGGCAAGGCCCAGCCGCCCGACATTCGGCACTTTGCCGGTGATCTGGCGCGACAGCCAGCCCGCCGCGCCCGCGCCTTTCAGCACAAAGCGCGAAAACCCCGGCAGGTCCAGAATGCCTGCTGCGTCGCGCACAGCCTCGCATTCGGCCTTGACCGCGCCATACCACGCGCCTTCGCGCTTCCAGGTCTGGCTGCCCGCGTCGTGGGTGTCATCACCCGCTCGGGCATACCACAACGCGCGCTCCCAACCGTTGAACGCACCGTATTGCGCGCCCAAAGCCTGCGTGCGGTCATGCACCGCGCTCCGTTTCTTGTTGCGCCCCTCGGGCCAGGCGAAATGCGGAAAGTGCATGGCGTATTCGTGGCCGTAAACCTCCATGCCCTTCTTGACGCAGTAATCCTGATCTTCAAAACCTGTGAAACGGCGCGGATCACATGACCACATATCCCATTCGGTTGCCCCTTGCGTGATCCACTCGGCGAGAACCTTGCCCGCGCCCCCGGCTTGGCAGATGCCAAAGGTAAACACACAAGCCTCATAGGCGTTGGGCACACCCGGCATCGGGCCGATCAACGGGTTGCCATCCGGGGTATAGGGGATAGGGCCGTTGATGACTTTGGTCAGCGGGGCCTTTTCCAGCAACGGCACCCGCGCCATCGCGTCATTGATATGCCACTCCAACCGCTCCAGATCGTCGGGAAAGAGTTGGAACGAGAAATCCTCGGGGAACGGGTCAGACTTGTCCACCCAATGCGCGCGGCAGTTGCCCTCATAGGGGCCAAGGTTAAAGCCGTTCTTTTCCTGCCGCAGATAGTACGAGCTATCCACGTCGCGCAGCAATGGCAGCTTTTTGCCCAAAGATTTGGTGCGCGCCTCGACCTCGGGGACGGTGTCAAACAGCATGTATTGGTGGCTCATCACCATCATCGGCACGTCGCGGCCAAACCATTTGCCGACCTCGCGGGCATAATAGCCCGCCGCATTGACCACAATTTCGCAGCGAATCTCGCCTTTGGGGGTCGAGATCACCCAGTCATCGCCCTCGCGCCGCACACCCGTTGCGGGGCAAAAGCGTTCAATCCGCGCGCCCATCTGACGCGCCCCTTTGGCCAGGGCTTGCGTCAGCTGCGCAGGGTCGATGTCGCCATCATAGGGGTCATAAAGTGCGCCGACGAGATCATGAGTTTCGATGAAGGGATAAACCTCTTTGATCTCATCAGGCGTGAGGATCCGCAGATCCATGCCCTGATAGCGGCCCATGCCGACCACGCGCTGAAACTCCAGCAACCGCTCGTTGGAATGGGCAAGCCGCACCGAGCCGGTGACCGAATAGTTCATCGGATAGTCGACCTCTTCGCCCAAGCCCCGGTAAAGCTCTGCCGAATAACGCTGCATATTCATGATCGACCAACTGGAGCTGAAGGTCGGCACGTTGCCCGCCGCATGCCAAGTGCTGCCCGCCGTCAGTTCGTTTTTCTCAAGCAAAACGCAGTCGGTCCAGCCCGCCTTGCACAGATGATAGAGGCTTGATGCGCCAACCGCCCCGCCTCCGATGATCACGACACGAGCGCGGGTGGGAAAGTCTGACATCACGGCCTCCGAAGTTATTACAATCCTTATCCGACGGCGGCAAAACTCTTTCAATCAGATGTTTAACCCGCTATTGATCGGGCAAACCGATCAGGGGGCTGCGACCGTGCAAATTGAGCTTTTGGACACATTTCTTGATCTTGTCGAAACCCGCTCCTTCCACCGCACAGCCGAACGCTTGGGGGTGACGCAATCCACCGTTTCGGCGCGGTTGCAAACACTTGAGGCCTCGGTGGGGGCGCGGCTGTTTACACGCTCTCGGGCGGGAACGGACCTGACCACCGAGGGTTTGCGGTTTGAAAGTCATGCGCGGCTGATGCGGCGCGACTGGAACGAGGCTTGCCGCGCGGTCGCCCCTTCGGGTGACGCCGCGATGACGATGCGGATTGGCATTCAGAACGATTTGGCCGATGCCTATATTGGCGATATCGTGCGCGATTTTCGCCATGTCTTTGGCCAGAGCGCCTTTTACATCGAGCCGGATTATTCCAGCCAGATGTGCCGTGATCTGGTCTCGGGCGCGCAGGATTTCGCGGTGATGTTCACACCGCAACCGCATCCCGATCTGCATTTCGTTACGCTGGGAGAACTGAGTTATCGTCTGATCAGCTCGGATGCCGAGACCCGCGCCCAGATCAACCCTGCGACGTATATCTACGGCCACTTTTCGCCCGCTTTTGAACAAGCCCACCGCGAGGCGCTGCCCGAGCTTGTCGGAGCGCCCCTGTCGGTCGGCCAAAGCACCTCGCTTGCGGCGCTGTTGCAATCGATGGGCGGCACCGGGTTCGTGATGGCCGACAAGGCGGCCGAGTTGGTGGCACTAGGGCAGTTTCGCTATGTCAGCGATGTGCCTGCCCTTGGGCAGCCGGTGTTTGCCGCCATGCATTTGCGCACGCGCGTCGCCAAATCGCGCCGCAAGATGACCCGCATCCTTGCGCGCCGCTTTACAAAGGTTGAAACCGCGCGCGACTAGACCATCGTCTGCATCCGATACCCCGGCGCATGGGCCAGATGCACAAAGGTGATCGCTTGTTCGGTCGTGAAGGTGCTGCGTTCCGTTATAAACAGCGCAGCCCCCTCGGCCACCCCCATCACCTCGGCCTCGCGCGCTGAGGCGGCCGCGGCGGTAAAGGCAATGTCACCCGAGGCATAAGCGATATGTGTCACCAGCCATTCATTGACGCTGATCGTGCTGAAATCCGGCAGCGGTTTTGGCAGCACCTCTGGGTTCAACCAGCGGGTTTCAAACACGAAAGGCCCG
>JAHEBX010000120.1 GCA_024642045.1 Pseudorhodobacter sp.
GGGGCGCTTCAGCTTTAACGTCAAAGGCGGGCGTTGCGAGGCCTGTCAGGGCGATGGCGTTCTAAAGATCGAGATGAACTTTTTGCCCGATGTTTACGTCACTTGCGAGACGTGCAAGGGCAAACGCTATAACCGCGAGACTTTGGAAATTAAATTCAAGAACAAAAGCATAGCCGACGTTCTTGATATGACGTGTGAAGAGGGTCTTACGTTCTTTCAGGCCGTGCCGTCGATCCGCGACAAGATGGATGCGCTCTGCCAAGTGGGGCTTGGCTATATCAAGGTAGGCCAGCAAGCCACGACGCTCTCGGGGGGTGAGGCGCAGCGGGTCAAGCTGTCCAAAGAACTCAGCCGCCGCGCCACTGGCCGCACGCTCTATATTCTTGACGAACCAACCACGGGTCTGCATTTCGAAGACGTGCGCAAGCTGTTGGAAGTGCTGCACGAGCTTGTCGATCAGGGCAATACCGTCGTGGTGATCGAGCACAATCTCGACGTGGTCAAAACCGCCGATTGGGTGATCGACATCGGCCCCGAAGGCGGTGACGGCGGCGGTGAAATCGTCGCGACCGGCACGCCCGAGGATATTGCGTCACATGCGGCAAGCCACACGGGGCGCTATCTGAAAGATTTGTTAAAGACCCGCACGCACTGAAATCCGCCCCGAAGCGGATTGCTTTGGGGTGTCTTGCGGCCCCTTTGGCGCGCGCCAAAGCGCGCGCCCCGGGACAGGCTTAAATACGTCTCATTTTTTCATCGGGCAGGTGCTCATCCCCAACACCGAGTAGAGCGGGCAGGTCGACATCAGCCCCGTCAGCAGTGGAACGATGCCAATCAGCTTGGCGTAATGCGCAGCCCCTGTGCCGTTGTCCATAAAGAACCAGATCAGCAGCGCTGCCCCGATGACGATTCGCAGGATACGGTCGATAGATCCAACATTGGTTTTAAGCATGGCTTTCTCCTTTTGTGCGACCAGCATTTCTGGCCGTTGAGGAAAGTTTAACCGATTCGCGACTCCACGTCGGTGATCTGGTCACATAACTTTCGAAATGAGATCAATCAGCGCCACTTTATTCAGGATCTTGATCCGGCCGCGTTCCGTTTCAACCCAGCCTTGCCGTGCAAATGCCTCGAGCCGACGCGTAATCACTTCGCGGGCGGAACCGATCCGTGCGGCCAGTTCGGCCTGTGTCGCGGTAACGTGCCCCGCCTGTGCCATATCGATCAACGCCTGTGCCAAGCGTTGTTCAACAGGCACAAAAGCCACCTGTTCCAGCACATGCGTCAGATCCGCCATTCGCCGCCCAAACGCGCGTAAAACGCCAGCACGAAAGCTCGAATCCTCGTTCATCAAGTTTAAAAACATCGACTTAGGGATCAGTACAACCGTGCAGCCTGTCGCGCAAACCGCGGCACCCGTATAGGGTTCATCGCCCAAAAGCCCCAAGGTTGTCTGCACGCAGCTTTGCCCTGGTGCGACTGCGTAGAGCAAAATCTCGCGCCCCGAAATTCCGGTAAGCCGCACCTCGATCCGCCCCGACAGCACGACCACAAAGCCAGTCGCTTGGTCCTCGGGACGAAAAAGCACCGATCCCGCAGCAAATTCATGCTGAGGCAGCCTGCGCAAATCATCGCGGCTGGCCTTTAGATCAGACAGTGTTTTAGTCCATGGCATTGCGACAAACTGCGCATAAAGCCGCGCCTAAACAAGAAAAAAGGCCGCCCTTGGCAGGGCGGCCCGACGGCAATCGGCTATTCCATCTGCTTGAAGTTGAACTCGCCGCCTTCTTTGATCCCCGAGGGCCAGCGCGAGGTGATCGTCTTGGTCCGCGTGTAGAACCGGAACGCATCCGGCCCGTGCTGGTTCAAATCGCCAAAGGACGATTTCTTCCAGCCGCCAAAGGTGTGATAGGCCAGCGGCACCGGGATCGGCACGTTGATCCCGATCATCCCCACATTGACCCGCGCCGCAAAGTCGCGCGCGGTATCGCCATCGCGGGTATAGATCGCGGTGCCGTTGCCATATTCGTGGTCCATCGCCATCTTCAGCGCCGCCTCATAGCTGTCCGAGCGTACAACCGACAGCACGGGGCCAAAGATTTCCTTGCGATAGATGTCCATATCGGTGGTCACATTGTCGAACAGATGTGGGCCTACGAAAAAGCCATCCTCATAGCCCTGCAATTTAAAGCCGCGCCCGTCGACAGCCAGTGTCGCACCCTGCGCCACGCCCGACTCGATCAGCTTAAGGATATTGGCCTTGGCAGCCCCCGTCACAACGGGGCCGTAGTCCACATCATTGCCAGCGGTATAGGGGCCAACCTTCAGCTTTTCGATCCGTGGGATCAGCCGTTCGATCAGCGCATCCGCCGTCGCCTTGCCAACCGGCACGGCCACCGAAATCGCCATGCACCGCTCGCCCGCCGCACCATAACCCGCGCCAACCAGCGCATCGGCGGCCTGATCCAGATCGGCATCCGGCATGATGATCATGTGGTTCTTGGCCCCGCCAAAGCACTGCACCCGCTTGCCGTTCGCCGTGCCGCGCGCATAGATATACTGCGCAATCGGGGTCGAGCCAACAAAGCCCACACCCGAAATCGTCTCGTTGTCCAGAATCGCATCGACCGATTCCTTGTCGCCGTTGATCACCTGCATCACGCCATCGGGCAGACCGGCTTCTTTCATCAAAGCCGCCAGCATCAAAGGCACCGTCGGGGCGCGCTCGGAAGGCTTGAGGATAAACGCATTACCGCAAGCCAGCGCCGGACCCATTTTCCACATCGGGATCATCGCGGGGAAGTTAAAGGGCGTAATGCCCGCCGCCACGCCAATCGGCTGGCGCATCGAATACATGTCAATGCCGGGGCCTGCGCTGTCAGTGAACTCGCCCTTCAGCAGATGCGGCGCGCCAATGCAGAACTCGATCACCTCAAGGCCCCGCTGAATGTCGCCCTTGGCATCGGGAATGGTCTTGCCATGCTCGCGGCTCAGCGCTTCGGCCAGCTTGTCCATATCGCGGTTCAGCAGGCCAACCATCGCCATCATCACCCGCGCGCGGCGCTGCGGATTGGTGGCCCCCCATTTGACTTGGGCGGCGGCAGCATCCGCCGTTGCGGCATCCAGTTCTGCTTTGGACGCCAGCGCAACCCGCGCCTGCACTTCGCCCGTGGCCGGATTGAAAACATCCGCATAACGCCCCGAGGTGCCCGCAACCAACTTGCCGTTAATCCAGTGACCGATCTCTTGCATCGCAATTCTCCCTTTGGTTGGCGTCACAATAGGCTTGCGATTTTGCGGAATAAAGAGCCAATATTCCAAATGTGTTTTGCAATTTTGCAAAGCTAAGGCGAGTAAAGGTAGGGTGAATGGATTGGGATGACCTGCGCATCTTTCTGGCGGTGGCCCGCGCAGAAAGCCTGTCCGGGGCAGGGCGCAAACTCAAGATTGACCCCGCCACCGTCGGCCGCCGTATCGCGCGGCTGGAAGAGGCGATGGGCGCGCGGCTGTTTTCCAAAACGCCGCAAGGCTATGGTCTGACCGAACAAGGCACGCGCCTGATCGCCCATGCCGAACGCACGGAATCCGCCATCGAAGGCGCGCGCGACAGCCTTGCCGGGCCAGAGGGGCTGACGGGCCAGATCCGCCTTGGCGCGCCCGATGGTTGTGCCAACTACCTGTTGCCGCAAGTCCTCGCCCGCATCTGTGATGCCAATCCTGGGCTCGAGGTGCAGATCGTCGCCCTGCCGCGCGTGTTCAATCTGTCGAAACGTGAGGCGGATATGGCCATCGGCGTCAGCCGCCCCACGGCGGGCCGCCTGACCGTGCAAAAGCTGACCGACTATCACCTCCATCTTGCCGCCAGCCGCGACTACATCGCCAACCACCCCAGCATTACCACCCCCACCGATCTGCAGGCGCATCGCTTTATCGGCTATATCCCCGACATGATCTTTGACAAGGAACTCGACTATCTGTCCGAGATCGGTCTGGCGGCGCCACCCTTGGCCTCGAACTCCGTCTCGGTGCAGCTGAATTTTCTCCGGCATGGGGCAGGGATCGGCGTGGTGCATGACTTTGCACTGCCCGCAGCCCCCGAACTGACCCGCGTCATCCCCGAGCAGATTCACCTGACCCGCAGCTTTTGGCTGATCCGCCACGCCGATGATGGTCGCGTGATGCGTCTGAACCAGTTTGCCCAACAACTCACCCTAGAGGTGAGGAAAGAAATGCAAAGGTTAGAAGCATTTTCTTGACAGAATCTTACAACGGGCCGACGCTTTTGTGATTGATAGGGAGGACCCGAAATGATTGTGCAGCAAATCCTGAAGCTCAAGGCAGATGATGGCGTTGTCACCGTGCCACCCGGAACCGATGTCAGCCACGTCGCGGGCATCATGGCAACGCGCAAAATCGGCCTCGTGGTGGTCTCCAAAGACGGCAAAACCATCGAAGGCGTGGTGTCCGAACGTGACATCGTCGCCGAAGTCTCGCGCAACGGCAACGTCTGCCTGATTGCTCCGGTGGAGGCGATCATGACCAAAGTCGTGCAAACCTGCACCCGCGCCGAGGCTGCCGACTCTGTGCTAGAGCGGATGACCTCGGGTCGCTTCCGCCACATGCCGGTGGTCGAAAATGGCCAGATGGTTGGCCTCATTTCAATCGGCGATGCTGTCAAAGCGCGGCTTTCCGAACTCGCGATGGAAAAAGACGCCCTCGAAGGCATGATCAAAGGCTTCTGACCTTGGACCGCAGGGGGCGAAACCCCTTGCATCCGCCTGCGCAATATTGTTGCGTGTGCGAAAGTTATGCAGGAGCCGCCCATGCGCATCGGCCTTTATCCGGGCACCTTCGATCCGATCACGCTGGGTCATGTCGACATCATCCAGCGCGCGATGGCTTTGGTGGATCGGCTGGTGATTGGCGTCGCGATTAACCGCGACAAAGGCCCCGCCTTTTCGTTGGAAGAGCGCGTCGCGATGGTCGAGGCCGAATGTGCCGGCATCGTCGCCAAAACCGGTGGTGAGATAGTCGTACATCCGTTTGAAAACCTGCTGATTGATTGCGCCAATGATGTTGGGGCCAAGGTGATCGTGCGTGGTTTGCGCGCTGTCGCTGACTTTGAATACGAATTTCAGATGGTCGGGATGAACCGCGCGATGGATTCGACAATCGAAACGGTTTTCATGATGGCCGACGCGCGGCGGCAGGCAATTGCCTCGAAACTGGTCAAGGAAATCGCACGCCTTGGTGGCGATGTGTCAAAATTTGTGCCGGCCGCGGTGAATACGGCCCTGATCCAGCTTTATACCAAGGCGTAGCGAAAGCAGTTGGAATTTTTGTTCCAGCCCGCTAGAATCGCTCAAATTGTGCTGGAAATTAACCTATGGACGTTCTCAACCCGCCTAACCCTCCCGCGACGGTCGAAGAGTTTCGCGACCGTCTTGCGGCCGTTTCGGACAGTTTGCCACGCAGGCTGCGCCAGTGCGCTGATCATATCGCCGCCAATATCGACAGGATTGCCGTCTCGACCGTAGCCGAATTGGCGGCGGGCGCGGGTGTGCCGCCTTCGGCGCTGATGCGTTTTTGCCAGATCATGGGCTATTCTGGATTTTCCGAACTGCAAAAGATGTTCCGTGAGGCCTATGCGCCTGGTTTTCCCGACTATACGACCCGACTGGCAAATCTCAAAACGGGGGGGGCGGGCTCGCCCTCGGCCTTGCTTGCCGAATTCGTCGAGGCGGGGCGTTTGTCGCTGGAAACCTTGGCGAAATCAGCTGACGAAGCGGCGCTGGTGGAGGCTGTCGACATTCTGGCCACGGCGCGCACTGTGCATATCATCGGGCTGCGTCGCGCGTTTCCAGTCGCAAGCTATCTGGCTTATGTATTTGAAAAGATGCAGGTTCCGGCCATGCTTCATGATGGCGTCGGGGCGCTGGATCACCGTCATGCCTTGCGCGATGGCGATGCGGTTCTGGCGATCACCTTTGCGCCTTACTCGGTGGAAACCGTGGCGATCGCCTCGGACGCGCAAGCGCGCGGATTGCCTGTGGTGGCGCTGACCGACAGGCTGACCAGCCCAATTGCCCGCGCGTCACGGGCGATCCTGATGGTGACAGAAGTCGACTTTGGTGCGTTTCGTTCACTGTCTGCCACACTTGCGATGGCGATGGCCCTTGCGGTTGCGGTGGGGTCGCGGCGAAAATAGCCCGGCACAAAAAAGACTTTCCCTTCTCAAGTTTTTAGAATAAATATTCCAAAACGTCAGTGGCGCGAATCTCCGGTTCCGCCCGGTCAGGGGATTTTGCCATGAAAACGCTGGATGTCATTACCATCGGTCGGTCTTCCGTCGACCTTTATGGCGCGCAAGTGGGCGGCCGGCTCGAGGATATGGCCTCGTTCCAGAAATACATTGGCGGCTCGCCCACCAATATGGCGGCTGGCACAGCGCGTCTGGGGCTCAAGTCGGGGTTGATCACCCGTGTCGGTGACGAACACATGGGCCGCTTCATCCGTGAAGAACTCGCGCGCGAAGGTGTCGATGTCGCAGGCGTCAAGACCGACCCCGAGCGCCTGACCGCCTTGGTCATTCTTGGCATCCGCGACGAGCATCAGTTCCCGCTGATCTTTTACCGCGAAAACTGCGCCGATATGGCGCTTTGCGAGGCTGACATCGACGAAGCCTACATCGCGTCAACCCGTTCGATCATCGTGACAGGCACGCATCTGTCGCACAGCAATACCGAAGCTGCCGTTCTCAAGGCGCTTGCTTTGGCGCGCAAGCACGGCGCGCAAACCGCGCTCGACATCGACTATCGCCCCAATCTGTGGGGGTTGGCAGGTCATGGCGACGGTGAATCTCGTTTTATTGAATCCGCAGCTGTGACGGCTAAGTTGCAGTCTCACTTGCATTATTTCGATTTGATCGTCGGCACCGAAGAGGAATTCCACATCGCTGGCGGCTCGACCAATACCATCGAAGCCCTGCGTGCGGTTCGGGCTGTCTCCAAGGCGACTTTGGTCTGCAAACGGGGCGCCGCAGGTGCTGCCGCCTTCGAAGGCGCCATTCCCGACAGCCTTGATGATGGCCAGACCGGCCCGGGCTTCCCGATAGAGGTGTTCAACGTCTTGGGCGCGGGCGATGGGTTTATGTCGGGTCTGACAAAGGGCTGGCTTGATGGGGAAACATGGCCGAATGCGTTGAAATATGCCAATGCCTGCGGTGCTTTCGCGGTGTCGCGCCACGGCTGCACGCCCGCCTATCCCAGCCTTGAAGAGCTCAAATTCTTCCTTGATCGCGGCGTGAAAACCCCCGCCCTGCGCAAGGATAAGGATCTCGAGCAGATCCATTGGTCCACCAACCGTCGCAAGACATGGAATCAGGTGCGCGCTTTTGCCTTTGATCACCGCATGCAGATGGAAGATCTGCCTGGTGCAAATCCTGAAAAGATTGGCAAGTTCAAAGAGTTGTGCCTCAAAGCTGCGATTTCGGTTGCAGACGGGCGTGACGGTTTCGGCCTGCTCTGTGATAACCGTTTGGGAAAAACTGCGCTGCAGGCCGCTGCGGGCAATGGGTTGTGGATCGGTCGTCCGGTCGAATGGCCTGGCTCGCGCCCGCTGACGCTGGAGCCAGAGCTTGGCCCCGATTTCGGGGGTCTTTCCGAATGGCCACTGGAAAATACCGTCAAGGTGCTGTGCTTCTGCCACCCCGATGATCAGCCCGAAATGCAAGCCGATCAAGAGGCGACCATCACCCGCCTGTTCCACGCGTGTCGTCGTAACCGTCTGGAAATGCTGCTGGAAATCATTCCGTCCAAGGTCGGTCCGGTTGATGATTTCACCAATGCCAAGCTGATCAACCGCTTTTATGACATCGGCATCTATCCCGACTGGTGGAAGCTGGAGCCGATGCAATCGCGCGCCGCTTGGGCCGCGACCTGCGATGCGATCAACGCGCGCGACCCGCATACCCAAGGCATCGTGATCTTGGGTCTGGGCCAGTCAGAGGCAGACCTTGCGGCCTCTTTCCGCCTTGCCGCCGATTTCCCGCTGGTCAAAGGGTTCGCTGTCGGCCGCACGATATTCGGGCAGCCCTGCGCCGATTGGATCGCAGGCAAGATTGACGACGCCACCGCAGTCGCCACAATGGCCACAAGTTTCCGCCGCCTCTGCGGCATCTGGGACGCCGCACGCACAGGAGCCAAGCCATGAAAACCATCCGTCTGACTGCCGCCCAAGCCATGGTGCGCTGGCTTTCCGTCCAGATGACCGAAGATGGCGCGCGTTTTATCGAAGGCATCTGGGGCATCTTTGGTCACGGCAACGTGGCGGGACTTGGCGAGGCGCTCTATGCAGAGCGTGATAATTTCCCGACATGGCGTGGCCATAACGAACAGACTATGGCCCATGCCGCCATCGCTTATGCCAAGGCGCAAAAGCGCAGGCGTGCGATGGCTGTGACCACCTCGATTGGGCCGGGCGCGCTGAATGTGGTGACTGCGGCCGGTGTGGCCTTTGCAAACCGTTTGCCCGTGCTGATCATTCCGGGCGATGTCTTTGCCAGCCGCGCGCCCGATCCGGTGTTGCAACAGCTCGAAGACTTCAACGATGGCACCGTGTCGGCCAATGATTGCTTCCGCCCTGTCAGCCGCTATTTCGACCGCATTTCGCGCCCCGAGCATATTCTGACAGCCCTGCCGCGCGCGCTGCGTGTGATGACGGACCCCGCCGATTGCGGCCCCGTCACCTTGGCCTTCTGTCAGGACGTGCAGGCAGAAGCTTATGATTACCCAGAGTCTTTCTTCACTCCCAAGGTCTGGAAATTCCGCCGCCCCGAACCGGACGCGGACGAGTTGGCCGAGGCGATTGCTGCCATCAAAGCCGCGAAGAATCCTGTGATCGTCGCAGGCGGGGGGGTGATCTATTCAGGCGCCGAGGCGGCTCTGGCGGCCTTTGCAACCGCGCACAACATTCCCGTTGTCGAAACCCAAGCCGGTAAATCTGCGCTCGATTTTGACCATGCGCTGAACTTTGGCCCTGTCGGCGTGACGGGCGCCTCCTCTGCCAACAAGGCCTGTGAAGCTGCGGATCTGGTCATCGGTCTGGGCACACGCTTTCAGGACTTTACCACCGGCTCGTGGTCCTTGTTCAAGAACCCGAACCGCCGCATCCTGTCGATCAACGTGGCCGCCTATGACGCCTATAAACATGGCGCGCTCAATCTGGTTTCTGACGCAAAGGTCGCCTTGCAAGCCCTTACGCACGCTTTGAAATCGCACAAATGGGCCTCGATCCCAAATCTGCAATCTGATTGGGCCGCGATCACTGCGGCGGTCAAGGCAGCGCCCACCACCAACGCGCTGCCAACCGACATGCAGGTCATTGGTGCTGTGCAGCGCACGGCCTCTAAATCGACGCTGGTGATGTCCGCCGCAGGCACCATGCCGGGCGAGTTGCACAAGATCTGGGACGCTCCCGTGGGCGGCTATCACATGGAATACGGCTTCAGCTGCATGGGCTATGAGATTGCCGGCGCGTTGGGCATCAAGATGGCGCGGCCCGATGCAGATGTGATCTGCATGCTTGGTGACGGCAGCTATATGATGGCCAATTCTGAACTTGCGACCGCCGTGATGATGGGCGTGCCCTTCACCGTGGTGATCACCGATAACCGGGGCTATGGCTGTATCAACCGGCTGCAAAAAGGCACCGGCGGGGCAGGGTTCAACAACCTGCTTGACCAAAGCTATCACGTCAACCCAAGCCATATCGACTTTGCCGCCCACGCAGGCGCAATGGGCGCGCATGCCGTCAAGGTGACAACGATTGCCGAACTTGAGGCCGCCCTGACCGCTGCCAAGGGCGCGAAAATCCCGCAAGTCATCGTTATCGACACCGATCCGTGGCCCGGCACCGAAGGCGGTGGCACATGGTGGGAGGTGGGCGTCCCCGAGGTATCCTCACGCCCAGAAGTGAACGACGCCCGCGCCACATTCGAGAAAAACCAGAAACTTCAGCGCCTTGCTGACTAAACGTGTGACATCATGATCAAATACGGCACCAATCCAATTGCTTGGACCAACGACGACGACCGCAGCCTTGGCGCGCATATCAGCCTCGAGCAATGTCTGGATGAGACCGCCGCGATCGGTTTCGACGGCATCGAAAAGGGGCACAAGATGCCGCTGACGGTCGAGGGGCTGACCGCTTTGTTCCAACCGCGCGGGCTGAGCTATATCTCGGGCTGGCATTCGACCAATCTGCTGGTGAATTCGGTCGAGGATGAAAAGGCCGCGATGCAGCCCTACCTTGACCTGCTCAAGGGCATGGGCTGCAAGGTCATCATCGTCTGCGAGACGTCGAACGCGATCCATGGTGACGATACCAAGGCTGTGAACGACCGCCCGCATCTTCCTGATTCCGAATGGAAAAAATTTGGTCAGGGGATCGAGGCTCTGGCCGCCTTTTCCGCATCCCAAGGCGTCAAGCTGGTCTATC
>JAHEBX010000254.1 GCA_024642045.1 Pseudorhodobacter sp.
CTATGCGGTCAGTGCCCGAGAAGAGTTCACGCCGACGGCCATCTGGGATGATGGTACCTTCACGTATTTCCGGTTCGCACGGAATGCGCCGGTGCCCGCCATCTTCCGATATTCGAACGGCAGGGAACGCGCGGTGAACAGCCAAGCCTTGAGTGACGGCGTCATCCGCGTGTCTGGCGTCAACCAACAATGGGTCCTTCGCCTTGGCGAAGAGGTGGTTTGCGTCCAGGACGCAGGACAGGCCACATCATGACCGAAGGTACAGAAGACCTCGCCGCGCGCCTCGCGGCTCTCGAAAGCTCGACAGGCAAAGCGAAGGCAAGCAAGCGGCCTGCGCCGCTTGCCGCGATCCTTGGGGTCGTCGGCATCGCGGCAGCAGGCGGTCTGGCATGGGCTGCCCTGCAGCCGTCAGCAGAAGCACCAATGGCGACCGCCGCGCCGGAGGAGTTCCAGAGCAGCGGCCCCGGATTCGGAGATCTGGCGCCGATTTCTGCCCCGCAGCCCAGCCAAGCCCCGCCTGCGGACACAGGTCCGAGCGAGTCGGAACTCGCGCTGATGGAAAGTCTTGCGACATTGAGAGCGGAACTCGAGGATCTGCGCGCAAGACCGGCCGAGGCCGCGGATAGCGGGGCGGAGCAGGCGATTGCGGACCTGACGGCGCAAATTGCCACCTTACAGGAAGCATCCGCCGAGGCACAGCGTGCCCTCGAGCGGCAGCTGACCGAGCGGGACCGCGAATTGGATCAGCTCCGCATGGACTTGGAACTTGCACGGCTTGCACCACCAGAGCCGACCTCATTGGGACCAAGTGAAGAAGAATTGCGGCTGGCCGATCTCGAAAGGCGTCGCGCAGCCGAGGCCGAGGCCCGCGCAGAGCGTATCGCGTCTCCTATAATCGCGTTCTCCGGGATGGGCGCGGGTGCGGATAGGGAGAATACGCTGGAAGCCGCGCGACTGAATGCAGATGAAGCCTTTGTTCGTTCGGGCGCGCAACCTGCACAGGTGACACGTGCCGAAGTGATCGCGAACCCATCGAACACGGTTGTTCAGGGCACCATGATTCAGGCTGTGACAGAGACGGCCCTCGACAGCACACTGCCCGGCGCGATCCGCGCCATCGTCTCGGAAGACGTCCATTCTTTCGATGGAACGCGTATCCTGATCCCGCGCGGCGCGCGGCTGATCGGGCGCTACCGCTCCGATGTCGCACTTACCCAATCGCGCGTCATGGTGGCATGGGATCGGATCATCTTGCCCGATAATCAGACCGTGCAGATCAGCGCCTTCGGTGGAGACGAACTCGGCCGTACTGGCACCACCGGGTTTGTCGACACCCGTTTCGCGCAACGCTTCGGCTCCGCCGCGCTGATCTCCTTGATAGGCGCCTTGCCTGCGGCTGCAGCGGGTCAAATCGACAGCGAGGTGGCGGCCGATGTTGCGAGTGATGTCGGCACCGACCTGCGCGATAGCACGCAAAGCGTGATGCAGGACTATCTGGCGATCCGGCCAGTGATACATGTCGATCAGGGTACACGGATCACGGTCATGGTTGATCGTGACCTCGAGATTTTCTGACATGGCTGCAAGTTATCTGGAAGCGTCGCTCGACCGTTTCGGCCCCGAGGTCCTGCGCGATGAAACGATCGAGATCTGCATCAATCCCGACGGACAAGTCTGGGGCGAATTCCAGGGCGACCACTTCATGCGAGGTCTCGGCAGCCCGCTGAGCCAGACCGAGATCAAGGACCTCGGCAACCAGATCGCCTCCGCCGCCTCGACCACGCTCAGCACCAAGAAGCCTATCGTCTCGGTCTCGATCCTATATCGTGATCGCCCGATCCGCGCGCAGGTTATCCAGCCGCCGGCAGTCGAGGGCGGTTTCTCGATTTCTCTTAGGTTTTTCTCCTCCCTGCCGCTTGAGAAGGTCAAACTCGGATTCCTTTTCGGCAAGGAACGCAGCCTTGAGGGTTTGCGCAAGGAACGGAACGCCGCGCTGCGCAATGTGGTTGCCTCCGGCGACATCGACGCCGCGCTGCGCTTCTGCGTCGAGAACAAGCTCAACATGATCGTTTCGGGCGGTACATCGACCGGCAAGACGGTCGCGGCGCGCAAGATCCTTTCGCTGATCGCGCCCGAAGAGCGGATCATCACTATCGAGGAGGCGGCCGAGCTGCGCCCCGAGCAGCCAAATGTCGTGACGTTGATCGCCGACCGGGACGCTGATGCCCGCAGTGCCGATGTGCTCTTGGCCTCAACGCTTCGCATGCGACCCGACCGGATTGTCCTGGGCGAAGTCCGCGGTCGCGAGGCGATGACGTTTCTCGAGGCAATCAACACCGGCCACGGTGGATCGCTGACCACGCTGCATGCCGAGACCCCACAACTTGCTGTTCGTCGCCTCGCCATCGCCGCCCTGAAAACCGATGTGCCGATGACCTATGCCGACATGATCGATTATATCGAGGGCTCAATCGACGTGATCATTCAGGCAGGCCGCCATGAAGGCGCGCGCGGAATCACCGAGTTCTTTCTCCCGGGTCAAACCACAGATTTGAACCTCGACACGGTCGACGGCAGAGGCAACAAGAGCCCCTCCGTTGCCGCTGAGTAAAAAAGGAACCCCCCAGATGCGAAAACCAATCCTCGCAGTCACGCTTGCCGCCCTTGCGGGCCCACTTGTGGCGCAGACTTCGCCTCCGATCTCAAACGATCTCACAGTCGATATGTCGCCGCAACAATACCGGATCTGCAACGATCGTCCGGCGCGACCGACTTGGATGGACGAAATCAATCCGCGTGAAGCCTACAAGGCAGCAGCTTTGATGGAGTTG
>JAHEBX010000255.1 GCA_024642045.1 Pseudorhodobacter sp.
CATTCCCGCACCGCTGCGCGATTGATGGTCTCCCCCGCCGTTATCCTCCTGCTACTCTGGATGATTGTGCCACTCGGGATGACGATCTACTTCTCGTTCCTGCGCTACAACCTGCTCAATCCGGGCATGGAAAGTTTTGCGGGCTTTGATAACTATTACTACTTCTTAACCAACCCCGCCTTTTGGACCGCGCTGTGGAATACCGTAGCTTTGGTGCTCGGGGTGCTGTTTATCACCGTGTTCGGTGGTATCGCCCTCGCGCTCTTGCTCGATCAGCCGATGTGGGGCCAAGGTATTGTGCGTATCCTTGTGATCGCTCCGTTCTTCGTCATGCCCACCGTGTCGGCGCTGGTTTGGAAGAACATGTTCATGAATCCGGTTAACGGCATGTTCGCCTATATTGCCAAGGCCCTCGGCTGGACGCCCTATGACTTTCTGGCGCATGCGCCGCTGCTTTCGATCATCGGGATTGTCGCTTGGGCATGGCTGCCGTTCTCGACACTGATCCTGCTGACCGCGCTGCAAAGTCTTGACAGCGAACAGCAAGAGGCCGCCGAGATGGATGGTGCGCCGTGGCTCTCGCGGTTCTGGTATCTGACGGTGCCACATCTGACCCGCTCGATCACGGTTGTGATCCTGATTCAGACCATCTTTTTGCTGTCGGTTTTTGCCGAGATCCTTGTGACCACCAATGGGGGCCCCGGCACGGCCTCGACCAACCTGCCCTACCTCGTCTATGCGCAGTCCCTGCTCAGCTATGACGTTGGTGGCGGCGCCGCCGGTGGCATCATTGCCGTCATCCTTGCAAACATCGTTGCCTTCTTCCTGATGCGGATGATTGGCAAGAATCTGGACGCATGACATGGCACGCAAAATCACAACAACCCGCAAAGCAACTGTCACCGCCATCGCTTGGGTGATCGGTTTGCTGATCTTCTTTCCGATCCTGTGGACGATCCTGATGTCGTTCAAAACCGAGGCCGACGCGATCAAATCGCCGCTCGAGATGCTTGCCGCCCCTTGGGGTCTGGAAAGCTATGGCGAGGTGCAGACGCGTTCAAACTACACGCGGTTCTTCCTGAACTCGGTGATCCTGTCGTTCGGCTCGACCCTGCTTGCACTGGTCATCGCGATCCCTGCGGCTTGGGCGATGGCCTTTGTGCCGGGCAAACGCACCAAAGACCTGCTGATGTGGATGCTTTCGACCAAGATGATGCCCGCCGTGGGTGTGCTTGTGCCGATGTATCTGATGTTTCGCGATCTGCATTTGCTGGATACCCGCACCGGTCTGGTGATCGTGATGACGCTGATCAATCTGCCCATCGTGATCTGGATGCTCTACACCTATTTCAAGGAAATCCCTGGGGAAATCCTTGAGGCGGCACGGATGGACGGCGCCAATCTGCGCTCGGAAATCGTGCACATCCTGACCCCGATGGCCATTCCCGGCATTGCTTCGACCATGCTGCTCAACATCATCCTGGCGTGGAACGAGGCCTTCTGGACGCTGCAGCTGACCTCCTCCAAGGCAGCCCCGCTGACACAGTTCATCGCCAGCTATTCCTCACCCGAGGGGCTGTTCTACGCCAAGCTATCGGCGGCAAGCACCATGGCCATCGCGCCAATCCTGATCCTTGGCTGGTTCAGCCAGAAACAACTCGTCCGGGGCTTGACCTTCGGCGCTGTTAAGTGAGGCCAAAATGGGCAAGATAACTCTTAAATCCGTTCGCAAATCCTTCGGCGAAGTCGATGTGATCCCCTCGATTGACCTGTCGATCAATGATGGCGAATTCGTCGTCTTCGTCGGCCCGTCGGGGTGCGGTAAATCCACCCTGCTGCGCCTGATCGCGGGGCTTGAGGATACCACCTCGGGCACCATCGAGATCGACGGGCGCGACGCCACCGAACTGCCGCCCGCCAAGCGCGGCCTTGCGATGGTGTTCCAGTCCTATGCGCTTTATCCGCATATGAGCGTGAAAAAGAACATCCTCTTTCCGCTGAAAATGGCCGGAATGGACCCTGCCGAGGCCGAAAAGCGCGTGGCCGCCGCTGCCAAGGTGCTGAACCTGACCGCCTATCTGGAACGCAAGCCCGGTCAGCTTTCGGGTGGTCAGCGCCAGCGTGTTGCAATTGGCCGCGCGATCGTGCGCGAACCCTCGGCCTTCCTGTTTGACGAACCGCTGTCCAACCTTGATGCAGCCCTGCGCGTCAACATGCGGCAAGAGATCTCGGAACTGCACCAGTCGCTCAAGACCACGATGATCTATGTGACCCATGATCAGGTCGAAGCGATGACGATGGCCGATAAGATCGTCGTTTTGCAGGCCGGTCGCATCGAACAGGTGGGCAGCCCGATGGACCTGTATCTGCGCCCCGCCAATACCTTTGTAGCAGGCTTTATCGGCTCGCCAAAAATGAACCTGATCACCGGCCCAGAGGCAGCCAAGCACGATGCCACCACCATCGGCATTCGCCCCGAGCATCTGACCATTGATGCCAACGGGCCTTGGCAGGGCGTGGTTGGTCTGGCCGAACATCTTGGTTCGGATACGTTCCTCAAGATCGCCGTTGACGGGATGGACTCGATCACCCTGCGCGCGGATGGAGAGTTGATGCTGCGCCACGGCGACAAGATCGGGCTTGCGCCGATGGCGGGCAAGCTGCACCGCTTTGGCCCAGACGGAAAGTCGCTCGCATGAGGCTTCTGGGGAAAACAGCGCTTATTACCGGCTCTGCGCGCGGGATCGGGCTTGAATTTGCGCGCGCCTATATTGCCGAGGGCGCGCGCGTGGCGCTTGCCGACATCAACGCCGACGCGGTGGCCAAA
>JAHEBX010000256.1 GCA_024642045.1 Pseudorhodobacter sp.
TAGCCATCCGCACCGACAGCAATCGGGCCCGCGAAATAGGCGACAAGCTCCTCTGTCGGCGGAGGGGCTTGCAGGCGCGCTTGCGCCGCCGCGTCGCCGCCCGAGCGCACTTGCCCTTCGGCACCGGTCAGCCCGTCGATCAGACGGCCATAGATGTCACGAATGGCGACGCCCAGTTTGCGCTGGCCAAAGTAGTGGTCCATCGGGTCGGGCGGGGTAAAGCCGGTCAGGTTCAAAATGCCCTGATCGACGGCGGCGATGGTGACGAAAGCCGTATCGCCCGCCGCGATGCCTTCGACCTTGACCGCCACATCGAGCGGGCCGCGCGGGTCGGCTTCGGGTGCAGTTTCAATCGTTGCCTTCAGCGCCCGCGCACCGGGGTCAATCGCGGCATAGGTTAGCCCCAAAGCCCGCGCAGGGTTGCGCCCTGCCGCCACATCCATCGGCCGCAGAACCGAGACGGTGACATAGACGCCCGCGCCCCATTCGTCGGTGACGGGCAGCTGGATCAGGTTTTCGCCTGCCGCCACGTCGACCGCTTTCATCGCGATCAGATGGTTTGACAGCACGGTCACCAGCGCCGTGCCCGCAGCCTTGGGCACCACACGCAGGGTCGCTGTTTCGCCGGATTTATAAGCGGGCTTGTTCAGCGATAGCTCAAGCACGTCGGGAGATTCCGTCGCATCCGCAGGCGCATACCAGCCGGCATAAAAGGTGATCGAGCTTGCAGCAGGTGCGCCGCCCTCGCGTTCAACCAACAGTTCATATTGCCCCCATTGCACGGGCACCGCGATTTCGTGTGCGACATTGGCCAGATCGGCCGTGCCCTCGGCGACCTTGGTGCGGCGCGTCACGGGTTCCCAGTTCCAGCCGCTGTTGTGATACCACTGATAGGTGGTCTCGATCCGCGTTACGGTCCATTTCACCTGCAGGGGCACGGGCTTGGCGTCAGCATCAATGCCGATCAGATTGAAATGCGCGTCCTTGCCCTCGGCCACCACACCGTCGAACATGGGCTTGATGCCGATCATCCCGGACGAAGGCGCCAACAGTTTTGTCACGCTGCGTTCCACTGGACGACCCGAGCCTTCGGCAACCCGCGTGGTCACCCGCATCTCGAGTGGGCGGCCGGGGTCTTCGGCGGCGGGTAGGGGCAGGTCGATCACCGCCTGACCTGCCGCGTCGGTGTGGATGTCGCCAAAGCTTTGCTGTTGGGCGCTAAAGGGTTCGTCATGGCGGCCAAAGCTATAGCCGGGCCAGGCGTCGAGCTGCTGGGCTGCGCGCAACAGCACCTCGCCTTCAACCGCCAGATCGGCCCCCGGCGCACCGAACAGATACTTGGCATCCACCGTCATTTGCGGCATGTCGCCCAAACGGATTGGCCCCTCGGGCAGGGTCAGCGCAAAGTCGATGCGCTCGGGCAGGAAATCCTCGACCAGCACGGTTTGTGATTGCAGCGCAGGGGCGTCCAGATCGGCAAAGACCGACAGCGTCCAGACCCCGCGCGGGGCTGATCCCGCGACAGGCAGCGCAAAGACATGCCCGCCCGCACCGCTGTCAGCAACTTGCGCGCGGGAGTATTCCACACCGTCAGGGCGGCGCAGGATGGCCGTCAGCGGCAGGTTTGCAATCGCCGCCGTCTGGGCATCGCGGGCCAGAGCCGTGGCATAGATCGTCTCGCCCGCGCGGTAGGCGCCCCGGTCGGTGGTCAGAAACACATCGACGGGTGGTGAGGCTTCGCGCCCAGCCACGCCCCGATCCGAGAGGTCAAATTCAGGATCGGTCAGCGACAGAAAGGCGATGTCCTCGGTGCCCTTCTCGGCGACGATCAGTGCAGGCGCATGCCCGCCCGTGCCCAGTGCCAGCCCCGCATCAAAGCGCGCATAGCCCTGATCGTCGGTCACGAGGCTGCCCAGCACCTCGTTGCTGGAGGACAGCAGTTGCAGCGAAACGCCTGCCCTTGCCCGAGCCGTGCCAAGGCTGCGCACAAACACATGCAGCCCGTCAGTGCCCGACATCGTGGTCAGCCCCAGATCCGAGATCACGAACCACTGCCAGCTTGCCGGAACATCATAGGGGTCCACCCCCGGCACCGAGGCCTTGAGCGCATAAATCCCCGCAGGCTGGCCCTTGAGCGCCTCGGCCATCGGCAGGCGTGTGGTCACATCGACGTTGACCTCTTGCTTGACGATGCCCTGACCCTTCCATAGCTCAGCCCCGATCTGGCCGCTGAAATCCTGCTCTTGGTAGTCGTCCATCGGCGTGCCGAAATAGCCGTTCTGCAATGACCGCAGCATGTTGCGGTCCGAGATTTTATAGAGCGTCAGGTCCAGCTTTTCAGTGTTCACCGTCTCGACCGGAATCGCCTGATCTTCGCCCTGTGGCAGCACATAGCCGCGTCCGGCAAAGCGCACCCCCGGCTTGCGGTCGCGCACATATTGCGTCACCTCAACCGACTTGGCCAGAACCTGCCCGTCCGCCGCAGGCAGCCCTTCGCGCAGGGTAATGGTGTTGCGAGAGCCAAAAGCCACGCCCTCGACGCAAAGCTGGCTGTAGCCGTCGGTTGTTACGGTCATGGTCTGATCGGGCAGTTGCACATAGGTCGAATAATCCACACCCGATTTCGCCAAAGGCTCCGAGAAATTTACGCAGATGCGCGGGCGGGGGCTGTCGGATTGCACCTCGCTGTCACTGACGCGAAAACCATACAGGCCGATCACGCGATCCAGCGCCTTTTCAGTGTCGTCGCGCTTTTGCAGGCTTTGTGCCAGGCGCAGCGCGGGCACTGTGTCACGCCC
>JAHEBX010000257.1 GCA_024642045.1 Pseudorhodobacter sp.
ATATGGACGAGATGGCGCAGCGTATCCATGACACCGTCACCCATGCCCGCAATCTGTGTGACAATGTGCAATGGAGCCCGATGGACGCCACCCGCACCGAGCATGATTACCTCTGCCGCGTGGTCGAGATTGCCATCAAGGCGGGTGCCACCACGATCAACATCCCCGACACGGTCGGCTATACCGCGCCGCGCGAAAGTGCCGATCTGATCCGCATGTTGCTGGAGCGGGTGCCTGGTGCCGATCAGATCATTTTCGCCACCCACTGCCACAACGATCTGGGCATGGCGACCGCCAACGCTTTGGCGGCTGTAGACGCAGGCGCGCGGCAGATCGAATGCACGATCAACGGCTTGGGCGAGCGCGCGGGCAACACGGCACTGGAAGAGGTCGTCATGGCGATGAAGGTGCGCAATGACATCATGCCCTACCGCACAGGGATCGACACCACCAAGATCATGAACCTGTCGCGCCGTGTCGCCACGGTTTCGGGCTTTGCTGTGCAGTTCAACAAGGCCATCGTCGGCAAGAACGCGTTCCTGCATGAATCCGGCATCCATCAGGATGGCGTGCTGAAAAACGTCGAAACCTTTGAGATCATGCGCCCCGAGGACATCGGATTGCATCAGAAGAACATCGCGATGGGGAAACATTCGGGCCGCGCTGCGCTGCGCTCGAAATTGCACGAACTGGGCTATGATCTGGCCGACAACCAACTGAACGACGTCTTTGTGCGCTTCAAGGCTTTGGCCGACCGCAAGAAAGAGGTTTACGACGACGATCTGGTGGCGCTGATTGCCGACGAGGCCACGATGGACGCGCATGACACGCTGCAGGTCAAACGGCTGCGGGTGGTCTGTGGCACCGAGGGTCCGCAAGAGGCAGAGCTGACGCTGAGCATCGAAGGCGTGGATCACGCGATTGACGCGACGGGTGACGGTCCGGTGGATGCGGCGTTCAATGCGGTCAAAATGCTGTTTCCCCACAACGCCCGCCTGCAGCTTTATCAGGTGAGCGCCGTCACCGAGGGCACCGATGCGCAGGCGACGGTTTCGGTGCGGATGGAGGAAGAGGGCCGTATTGTTACCGGACAATCTGCCGATACCGATACCATCGTGGCCTCTGTAAAGGCCTATGTGAACGCGCTCAACAAGCTGATCGTGCGGCGGCAGAAATCGGCGCCCGACAGCGACAAAAAGCAGGTCAACTACAAGGACCAGTGATCTGGGCAAAGGCGGGGGTAAGCCCCCTCGCCTTTTTGCCAGCGGCCATGTCCGGGGCGTGCGGCCCTGGGGACTGGCGGGTCTTTCCTTTGCCAGGCACTTGCGCGACTGTATGCGCTGATCCGACCGGAGCGCCGCCATGATGTCGACTGCCCTGCTGTTCACAATTCTCAACCTGCTTGGGACCTTTGTCTTTGGCCTGAGCGGGGCGATGGTCGCGATCCGCAGGCATTTTGACATCTTTGGGATTCTGGTGCTCGCGGTGGCGACCGGCGTGGCCGGGGGCATTTTGCGCGATGTCTTGCTGGGGGCGGTGCCGCCCGAGGTTCTCACGACAGTCTGGCCGATGGCTGTTGCCTGCCTTGCCGGGATCTGCGCTTTTTTCTTCAAGCCTTTGATCGACCGCTTTACGCGCCCTGTGATGCTGCTGGATGCCATCGGGCTTGGCGTCTTTGCGGTTGCCGGATGCCGCAAGGCGATGATCCTTGGGCTAGAGCCTGCAGGCGCGATCTTGCTTGGGGTGATCACGGCGATCGGTGGCGGCATACTGCGCGACATGATGGCCGCCGAGGTGCCGCGCGTGCTGCATGAAGAGGTCTACGCGCTGGCCGCCTTTGTGGGTGCTGCGGCCTATGTGGGTCTGATCTGGCTGGGCGTTGCCGAAATCGCTGCGGCAAGCATAGCGGTGGTGCTGGCAGTCGGGCTGCGTCTGGCCAGCGTGCGCTTTGGCTGGAGCTTGCCGCGCGCGACAAAAGGTTAGCTTTGCTGCGGTAGGGTTACGCTCTGGGTTTTTCAGGCCCGTGAAACACGGCCTCGATGCGGTTTCCGTCGGGGTCAAACACAAAGGCGGCGTAGTAGCTGCCGGCATAGGGGCGCAGGCCGGGTGGGCCATCGTCGCGCCCGCCTGACGCGAGTGCGGCCTTGTGGAAGGCATCAACGCTGGCGGCATCCTTGGCGCGAAACGCCAGATGGGTGCCACTGCGTGCAGCACCTGTATCGACCTGCAGGCCGAACTGGTCATCTTTGCCGATGCCATAAGAGGCCATCTGCGGCTTTTCCCAGATGAGCGCGATACCAAGGGTCGCCAGCACCGGATCGTAAAAGCGCTTTGCGCGGGCGTAGTCGGTCACGCCAAGCGAGATATGGTCGAGGATCGAGGACATGCCGGGGCCTTTCAACATGATAATGCCGTTGACTGAAAGGTTAGGGGGGGCTGGCGCAGACAGGCAAGCGGGATTTGTTAACCGCATGTGGATGGAATGTTTCGGTTGAAGATCAACCAAGACAACCAACCTGCCCCGCTCTCACGCCCCCTTCATCTCGATCAGGGTGTTACCGCCATCGACGACCAGCATCGTGCCGTTAACGTAAGCCGCCTCGTCCGAGGCCAGGAACGCCGCGCAGGCGGCGACTTCTTCGGGGGTGCCGGGGCGGCCTGTAGGGGTGGCGCGGCCTGCGCGGATCTCTTTGGCCGAGGAGGAGGCCGTTTCGATCCAGCCGGGCAGGACCGCGTTGCAGGTGATGCCGTCACGGCCATACTCCAACGCGACCGAGCGGGTCATGC
>JAHEBX010000258.1 GCA_024642045.1 Pseudorhodobacter sp.
GGTCTCGTCAAAGATATCCTTGGTGTAAAGGATGCCGCGCCAGCCTTCGAACGACAACGCCCATTCGACATTGCCATATTTTCCGGGGGCCAGAAACGAATAGACCACCACGATCAGCAAGGGACCGACGGCGAAAAGGGTCAGGATAATCAGGGCGGGGGTCGAGAGCAGCCAGCCGTTGCGGGTCGAGGCGGTCTCTTGGTCGCGTTCTGCGGCGCTCATTCAATCCTCCACGATCTGGGCGGCACCCTCGTTGATGCTCAGGCCTACAAGCTGTCCCTTTGCCAGACCCGCATCGCCCGAAGACGGGCTTTGAACGCGCACGACCACTTCTGATCCGTCGCTGAGCGCCATGTTCACATGCGTGTCGGTGCCAAAGTAGACCAGCGAGGTGACAGTGGCCGGAATCGTGCCGCCTGTGCCCGCCGCGACAATGTCGATTTGCTCGGGTCGCAGGGTCAGGGTGACTTTGCCTGTGCGCGTCAGACCCGCCACAGGGATCATATCGCCGGTGGACAGCTTTGCCGCGCCACCCGCAGCCGTGGCCACAAGGAAATTGGTCTCGCCGATGAAACTTGCGACAAAGCGGTTGACGGGGCGGGTGTAGATTTCTTTGGGCGTGCCGACCTGTTGCAGCTTGCCTGCGGACATCACGCCAATGCGGTCCGACATGGTCAGCGCTTCTTCCTGATCATGGGTCACAAAGATAAAGGTGATGCCGGTCTCGGTTTGCAGCCGTTTCAATTCGACCTGCATTTCCTTGCGCAGCTTGAGGTCCAGCGCCGACAGAGGTTCGTCCAGCAACAAGACCTTGGGCTTGGGCGCCAGCGCCCGCGCCAGTGCCACACGCTGCTGCTGCCCGCCCGAAAGCTGGCTGGTCTTACGGGTGGCCAGCGCCTCGAGTTTCACCAGCGCCAACATCTCGGACACGGTCGCATCCACCTCGGCCTTGGGGCGGCCCTGCATCTGCAATCCAAACGCGATGTTTTGCGAGACGGTCAGATGCGGGAACAAGGCATAGCTTTGAAACACCGTATTCACCGGCCGCTTGTTCGGCGGCAGATAGGTGATGTCCTGACCTTCCAGCAAGATCAGCCCGTCGGTCGGCATCTCAAAACCTGCGATCAGCCGCAACAGCGTGGTCTTGCCGCAGCCTGAAGGGCCAAGCAGGGTGAAAAACTCTCCCTTGCGGATTTCAACGGACACATCGTTCAGCGCTTTGACAACAGCGTCACCTTGGCCAAAGGCCTTAATCACGTTGCGGGCTTCGATTGCATTGGCTTGGGTCAAGATGACTCGCTCCCTTGTATTTTGATCATATTGGGCTGCGCTTTCCCGATGGCGCAACACAAAGTTAACCTTTTGGTCGAATCTGCCCCAGTTTTCAGCATTCGCTGCCAAGTCTGCACAGGTTTACGGCAAAGGCAGCGTAGAAACTGCCTTTGCGCGGCATAGGCCTTGGCTAAGCCAGTGGCGCGCGGTGGCGGCTCCATTGGGTTGCCGCCTCCAGTTCGGCGCACAGGGCGATCAAGGTTTCATCCTGCCCGAAGGCTGCCGCCAAATGCACACCGATCGGCAAGCCGTCCCGCGACATCGCCAAGGGCAGTGAGGCTGCGGGCTGGCCAGAGGCATTGAACACCGCGCAAAACGGCGAATAGGCAAAGACGCCGTCGGGGCCTAAACGATAGTCGAGATAATCGGTGCGCGCGTGGTCCAAACGGCCGATGCGGGCAGGGGGCTGCGCCAGAGTGGCCGAAAGCAGGATGTCGGGGCCGCCGTCAAAGAACGCTGCCATCTCGCGCCCAAAGGCATGGATCTGGTTGACCGCCTCCAGATAGCGGGTGGGGTGCAGGGTTTCGGCATAGGCCCGCGCCGACAGGCTGACGGGCTCCACAAGCGCCTCGGGGGCGCGGCCTTGCAGGGCCTTGCGGATAGACAGCGCTGCCCCGACCGCGACGATATCGGTCCAAGCCCGCATCATTGTGGCAATATCGGCTTTGGGGAGGGCAGGTTCGACGTGGTGGCCCAGATCGGCAAGGCGCGCAGCCGTATCGCGCACCGCTTGCGCGACCTGCGGGTCAATCGCCTTGCCGGAAAAGGTCGTCTCGCACACCCCCACACGCAGGCGGCGCGGCGGGCGGCTGATCGCTGCGGCATGACCTGCGCCTAAAGGCGGGGCGACATAGGGCGCGCCAAGGTCAGGGCCCGCGCAGGCGTCCAACATCGTAGCGGTGTCGCGCACCGAGCGCGTCAGAAATCCGTCAATCGCCATGCCTGCCCAGCCCTCGCCGACATAGGGACCATCGGGCAGGCGCGCGCGGGTGGGTTTAAAGCCGAAAAGCCCGCAGCAGGACGCAGGGATACGCACCGATCCGCCTCCGTCCGAGCCATGTGCCATCGCCACGATTCCTGCCGCCACCGCCGCCCCCGATCCACCCGATGACCCACCCGGACTGTGCGCAAGGTTCCAAGGGTTGCGGGTCGGGCCGCCGTAGACCGCCGCCTCGGTCGCGGCCCCGATCCCGCCCTCGGGCGAGGTGGTTCGGCCAAAGGCAACGACACCCGTTGCCCGCATCCGCTGCCAGATCGCCGAGTCGCGGGCATAGCTGGTGTTTGCAAAGAGCCTTGATCCGTTGTGGCTGGGAAAATCGACCGCCTCGCAACCCAGATCCTTGAGCAGGAATGGCACGCCGCGAAACGGTCCGCGCGGCAGGCCAGCCGCAATCGCCGCCCGCGCGGTTTGTTCCTGCACCAGCACCACAGCGTTCAGTGCAGAGTTGC
>JAHEBX010000259.1 GCA_024642045.1 Pseudorhodobacter sp.
GAAACAGTTGCAATTCTGGATGCGCCAACTCTAGGAAAACCCGATGAAAATCGCAGCCGCCGCCTATCCGCTGACCGAATTTGCCACCTTTGCCGACTATGAGGCTAAGCTCACCCGTTGGGTTGCCGAGGCGGCAGGGAACGGCGCACACCTGCTGGTGTTTCCCGAATACGGCGCGATGGAGCTGGCCTCGCTTGGCGGCCGTGCCGTCTCAACCGATATCGAGGCGGCCCTGCACGAGGTCGCGCGCCACCAGCCTGCCGTGGATGCGCTGCACTGCGCGCTCGCGGCCAAGCACAGCCTCTATATCCTTGGTGCCTCTGGCCCCGCTTTCAACGGCCCGCGCCCTTCAAATCGCGCGGTGTTTTATGGCCCGCACGGTATCATCGGCTTTCAGGACAAGCAGATCATGACCCGCTTTGAACGCGAGACGTGGGATGTCGTGCCGGACGGGCCGCTGACGCTGTTCGACACGCCCCTTGGCAAGATCGGGGTGGTGATCTGCTATGACAGTGAATTCCCGCTGCTGGCGCGCGCGCTGATCGAAGCTGGGGCCGAGATCCTGCTTGCGCCCTCTTGCACCGACAGCGCCGCAGGTTTCACCCGCGTGCGTCTGGGGGCGATGGGGCGCGCGCTGGAAAATCAATGTATTAGCGTTCATTCGCCCACCGTGGGGGCGTGCGACTTTTGCCCTGCGGTCGATGAAAACCACGGCAGCGCTGCGATCTATGGCCCGCCGGATCACGGCTTTCCGCCCAACGGCATCTTGGCAGAGACGCCCTATGACCAACCCGGATGGGCCTATGCCGATGTCGCGCTGTCTGCCATCCATGCGCTGCGCCGAAATGGCGGTGTGCTGAACCACCTGCATTGGTCCGAGCAACCTGCGCGCACAGCCAAGCCCGTGCTACATATTAACGCCAAGTAAATGCGCGCGGCTAAGCCCTTGTTTCTACTTGCCTGCAAAAGCGTCGCACTGTGCGACATCGCGGTGCCGCACAGGCTTCAGTCTGCATTTTTCGCTTGAAAAGCGCCCCCAACAGGCGCATATGCGCGCCAATGCCTGCGGATTCCGCGGGCTAATCCTATTGGAGAGACCATGGCCAAGGAAGATATCCTCGAATTCCCCGGTGTCGTGAAGGAACTCTTGCCCAACGCGACTTTCAAGGTTGAACTCGACAACGGCCATGAATTGATCGCAGTTATGGCAGGCAAGATGCGCAAAAACCGCATCCGCGTTCTGGCAGGCGACAAGGTGCAGGTGGAAATGACCCCCTACGACCTGTCAAAGGGCCGCATCAACTACCGCTTCAAGTAAATTGCGGCTCATCCTCGGATCAGGCAGCCCGCGCCGCAAGGAATTGCTGGCGCAGCTGGGGATCATCCCCGATGCCATCCTGCCCCCCGACATAGACGAGACGCCCAATCGAGGCGAACTGCCGCGCCCCTATTGCGCGCGGCTGGCGCGCGAAAAAGCGCTGGCGGTGCAGGCCGATGCTGATGACATCATCCTTTGCGCCGATACCAATGTAGCGCTTGGTCGCCGCATCCTTGGCAAGCCCGAGAATGCAGGAGAGGCCGCGGCCTTTCTGACCGCCCTCGGCGGGCGACGCCATCAGGTCATCACCGCTATCGCCGTGCGTTGCGGTGACCGCATCTGGACCCGTGAAAGCGTGTCTTCTGTAAAGATGAAGCGCCTTTCCGATGCCGAACTGAACGCCTATCTCGCCTCGGGCGAATGGGACGGCAAAGCAGGCGGCTATGCAATCCAGGGGATGGCTTCGGCCTTCATCCCGTGGATATCGGGCAGCTTCACCGGCATCGTCGGTCTGCCTCTGGCCGAAACCACCGCCCTGTTGCACGCAGCAGGCTATCCGGTCTGGACCCAATCATGACCCGTCTTGTGCTGCTCGACACCATCAACGACCAACCTGCGGCCGCACTTGTCGTGGATGGCCGGCTTGAAGACCTCGCCATAGACCCGCAAACTGATGCCCCCCTGCCCGGTGCAATCTACCGCGCAGTCGCGGACCGTCCGATGAAAGGCCAAGGCGGCCTTTTCGTCAAACTTCCCGAAGGCTCGGGATTTCTGCGCCAGACGGCAGGTATCGCCCCCGGTCAACGTCTGCTGGTGCAGATCACTGGCCCCGCCGAAGCTGGCAAAGCCCATCCGGTCACCACGCGCCTGCTGTTCAAATCCCGCTATGCGATCATCACGCCCAATGCCCCCGGTCTGAACGTCTCGCGGCGGATCAAAGACGAAGACGCGCGGGCGGACCTCGAAGCGCTCGCGGCCGAGGCGATGAAGGGGGCCGATGAAACACTCGGGCTGATCCTGCGCTCTGCCGCCGCCGAGGCTGAGGCCGAAGAAATTGCCCAAGATATCACGGCGATGCGCGAGTTGGCCGAGGCGGTGCTGGCCGATCTGAACGGCCCGCCCGAGCTGTTGGTCGAGGGTGCAGGCGCCCACGAGACCGCTTGGCGTGACTGGGCCGATCCTGCGCCGGATGAAGTCTATGAGGGTGGCTTCAGCGATCATGGCGTGTTCGAAATGATCGACGCTCTGCTGACCGCCCGCGTGCCGCTGGGCGAAGGCCACATGATGATCGAACCGACCCGCGCACTGGTGGCGGTCGATGTCAATACCGGCAACGATGGCTCGCCCGCCGCCGCCCTAAAGGTCAATATCGCCGCCGCCCGTGAACTGGCCCGCCAGTTGCGCCTTCGTGGCCTTGGTGGCCAGA